>JACREE010000054.1 GCA_016218405.1 Gammaproteobacteria bacterium | reverse complement strand
TATATACCCCTCGTACTTGAAGATACTGAGAGGAAGATAATGAGAGTATGTGTGCTGCTGGAGTGTATTTTTATCTTATCTAAAAAATCTTCAGATTTTTTTAATTTTTAGCTATTAAACTCGGGTTAAGCTTTAAAAAAATATTTTTTAACGAGGAAAAATAGCATGCCTCCCGTAGATGAATCCTACAAAGCATTTAGACAAGCACTCGATAGCCTAAAGCTGGACAGAGAGTCCACCTTAGCACTCATACACATCAGAAAAAATGAAATCAGCGAACTTGAGCGTTTTAACTTACCCGAGCAAGCCCTACTTCCCCTGGCCATCATGGCAAACAATCTCGACTATTTTCAGGCACTTGTTACAGCACATCCAGACTACGTCGCTGCTCTCAATCCTACTGCTGAACTTAACTTGCCAGATACACTCAACACCACCCTCATCAGTGCCATCGCTCTCCACGCTACCGACACCCTCGATGCACTTTTCTCACACCCTCAATTTCATACCGTAGCACTCATGCAAAGACTTTGGTATCTAAATACACCAAAGGAAGATTTAATTTACTTCCTCATTAGAAAAGGCGATAAAGACAGCCTTGATCTTTTCATTAAACATCATGCAGATTTAAGAGACCACAGCGCAATCGACATGAATTTTTTTACACCTTTACGATATGCGCTTCAGCAAAAAGTAAACAAAGACATCATTAAAACCTTAGCTGCTCTCCCCCAGCAAGAACCGGTGTGTTATCTAACCGCGTTTGAGCAGGCAATGCATCAACCCAAACTAGATTCAGAAGTGCTGACAATACTCTACACACATCTTCAATTCCCCTCCCACTTGGCACTGCACGAAGCTGTTCGTTACGCTTGCTTTAAAGTAGTTAACCTAATCTGTGAGAAAGATCCCCAAAAAATCAACGAACAAAGCTTCAGCGGGCAAACACCGCTGAGTGTTGCCATGGGACTGCATGCAGACCAACAAGTCTCGATGTGCCGACTTCTATTAGAAAAAGGCGCCATTATCCGGTCTAATGAATTAAAAATTTTAGCGTATTGTGAAAAAGAAATACAAACTTTAATAAAAGAAGCCTATGCCTTACAAGAACTCAAGCAACTTTGCGAAACTTTTTTAAAAACCCTGGATCAACGTCTCGACAATCCTGCTTTAACAGCCCACAAAAAAGAGAAATTAGAAGCTAAAAAACAAATTGTGGAAAAATTACAAAACATATTAAAAAATGAAGAGCAGCCCATCAACACACGTTTGAATACTTTTTCTGAAACACTCAACCAAAAGAGCCCTATTCTTGCGCCTGCTTTATTTAAATCAGATACCAAAAAGAAAACAGGCAGGAAGGTGGTGAAAGGTGTCCTCTTTGTGCTTGCGTGCTGCACAATTTTAATCGGGGTCGGCATCAGCATCGGTTTGGCCTTAAAATCCAAATCGCAACGCGGCACTTATTCATTTTGGAAACGCCGTTCTGCACAATTTAAAGAAAAAGCACAGGCGTTGATTCCTCCTTCTCAACGATCAAAACATTAGGGGGCGCATTGCTTCCCTAACCCCTCTGGAGCGATGTGGATCGCTTCGTCCGGCGGGGAAAAACGCCGTCCTCGCAATGACGCCCCGGAGAGAAAGGGTGAAGAGCGTCATACCCCCTCACTCTGATCGTAATACCAAAAAATTTGATAAGCAGCGAAACACTGCATTAGTGTTAAACACTCAGATGAGGATATCAAGCCCTTTATCTGCAACCAGATTCAATAGCTTAAGCGCCGGCCCTGTTGGATGTTTTTCGCCAGTTTCCCATTTCTTGATCGTGGAAGCACTCGCGTTTAGATATCCTGCAAAAATGGGTTGACTTAGTTTTTCTCTCAAACGAATCTGTTTAATCTCTTTGGGCGTTAAATCACGCACAGAAGGCAAACACATCACATCAAATGTATGCATCGTCTCAACATCCATTAAACCAGAATCATAAAGACTTTTTGCTGTTTCATGCACCACAGCAAGAATATCGCTTTGTTTAGATTGTCTCTGTACCGATTTCTTCTTTGAAGATTTAATGGATTTTTTCATCATGCACCTCTATTAAGTCACCCGCTTTAACTGCATCAGCAATTTGATTCTCACTATAATTTAAAAAAACATCTGCCAATCCTTTTAATGCCCCTTCTTCTTTTTTATTAATATTTCCTCGCTCATTTTTTGGAAATCCATAAAGAAAAATAGCCTTGTCCTTCATTTTAAATGCGACTATCGTTCTTGCGCCGCCACTCTTACCACGAGCACCTAATGGTACACGCTTCTTATAAATACTGCCGCCCAGGTTAGCCTCATATAAACCTTGCAACATCTCCCTTATAGCCTTCAGCAAGGCCTCATCATCTAATCCCATATCTTTCGCTCGGCGGCTAAATGACTTAGTTTTAAAAACTCTCATACACACCCCTTTGTAATTATACCACTCCGTGTCACTTTTTCAAGAAAAACATCAACAAAATGCAACTTAAAGGTCATTTATTCTCACGCCTCATCCAAATATTTAGAAAAACCGCCCCGTGTTTTTATTTTACCGGAAGCTGCCTCTTTCAAACCTTTTTTAAGCTGTTTTAGCGCTCTTTTATTGGCATATAACCACTGTTCAGCCGCAGGAATTTCTGAAAACGGCTCTAAAATAGTTGAGTGATTCTGGCCTGGTATCACCGTGGGCCTATTTATACCTTTCGCCCTCAAACCCAATCTCTCTTTTTCAAAAACGTTTCATAAAGCGCGGCTTCTGCGCTGTGGGGGGTGGGATGATAATCGTACTGCCAAGTAACAAGCGGGGGCATGGATACCAAAATCGATTCCGCACGGCCTTGTGACTGCAACCCAAACAACGTGCCACGATCATAAAGTAAATTAAATTCCACATAACGACCGCGACGATATAATTGAAATTCACGTTCACGATTCGTATAAGGCTGATCTTTTCTGCGCCCCACAAGCGTCGCATACGCTTCGACAAAATGATTCCCCACGGCCTGCATGAATTGAAAACAGGTTTCAAAATCAGGTTGATTTAAATCATCATAAAAAATTCCGCCAATACCTCGTGGTTCATGACGATGTGTTAGAAAAAAATAATCATCACAGGCTGCTTTGTATTCAACGTAAGCGGTCGGACCCAACACCTCACACGCCTGTTTAGCCTGCGTATGCCAATACCGCGCATCTTCTTCAAAACCATAATAAGGCGTGAGATCAAATCCACCGCCAAACCACCACACCGCTACCTCAGCTCGATGCGCTAAAAAAAATCTCACGTTGGCATGCGCCGTCGGCGCATAAGGATTGCGGGGATGAATAACTGTCGATAAGCCAATCGCTTCAAAAGCAAAACCCGCGATATCAGGCCGTTTTTGTGTGGCTGCAGCAGGCAATTTTTCACCTATGATATGAGACACATTGACCCCTGCTCGCTCGAGGTGTTTTCCTTGTTCTAGTACACGTGTCCAGCCACCGCCTTGCCCCGTTTCATAAGACCAGGCATCTTCAAGGAATTTTTTTCCTTCCTCTTCTTTTTCAAGCGCCCTACACAAATTATCTTGCAAAGTACGCATGGTGGGTTTAATGCGTTCAGCAATCATTTCTCTCTTAAACATAAATCACCTTTCTTTAGTCAAGCAAGACACGTCCTTTCACCTCTGTATTCGTGATAGCGTCCCAACTATCCACGTCAAACTGCACTGCAAACACGCCACACGTCGATAAATCAATCGCTTGATTATTATTAAGGTAGGTAGCAAACCAACTCAGCGTAGGATTGTGTGCCACCACAAAAACAGTGCTGCAATGATTTGGGATGGCTCTGACTATTTCAATGAGCTGCCCTAAGCTTTCCTCATACAAATATGAGTTCGATTTTATTTTTTCTTTCAATACCCCTAGACCCACCGCCAACAATGACGCTGTTTGCATCGCACGCGTCGCTGGGCTGCACAATATCAGGTCGGGTTTAATATGATGTTCACACAATTGCTCCACCACTTCTTTTACTTGTTGCTCACCTTCTTCCGTCAACGTTCGATGAAGATCTAATTGACCTGGCTCTTCTGCAAACGCACGCCCATGACGTATTAAAAACAACTGTTTCATTACCTCCTCCTTTATTCTGAACGCAAAGTTTGGATAGGATCCAAACGTGATGCTTTGTAGGCAGGATAAAAACCAAAGAAAATGCCTACCATTACAGAAACAATAAACCCCACCATCACAGGCACGGGTGAAATAAAAAACGTCCAGTGAGTAAATGTCGAAATAATAAATGCGGCAACTACACCTAACAACACGCCCAATGCACCGCCAAATAACGATAAAATAATGGATTCAATCAAAAACAAAAATTGAATATCACGTCTCCTGGCACCAATGGCCATGCGAATACCAATTTCTTTCCGACGTTCCGTGACCGACACCAACATAATATTCATGATGCCAATGCCGCCCACCAGCAAAGAAATACTACCAATCATCCCCAATAATAAAGTAAAAATTCGGCTTTGCGCACGCATGCTTTCAATTAATTGTTTTGCACTACGAAAAAAAATATTCAAGCCTTTCATTTTAGCTTCAATATAATGTTGAATTTCAGATTGAAGCAGATCAATTTCCGTGTCTTTTTGAAGGGTCATGATAATATTGCTGATGGTCGCATCTCGCGTTAACAAGCCCATGGATTGCAAAGGAATCATCACGGCATCATTAATGTTTTCATTAAAGAAATTATTTTCTTGCCAGGGTGCCGCCACCCCCACCACCGTACAAATAGTATTGCCCAACCATAATTGCGCACCCAATAACGATGATGCTGTCGTCCCTCTTATACTCTTTGCGATGCCTTGGCCAATCACACAATAATGAGAGTAACGATCTAAATCAGAAATAAAGCGACCTTCTTCCAGATTAATTTTAATGACCTCTTGCAGCGTTTGCGTGGCACCAATCACATTACCGCGCAAGGGTTTTCCTTGAAAACTTAACGCAACAAAGGTGGTATTGTAGGGTGCCAACGCCACAACAGAAGAAGAAACAGATTTTATGCCTTCCACCACAGGCAAAGTAAAAAGCGTTTTTTGCAGATCTCGCGTGCTCACCTCATTGGCATAAACAGACACAGCCAATAAGTCGGTACCGAGTGTTTCGAATTGCTTCAGGGCTTGCCGGGTAGCCAATTGACCACAAGAGACCATGGCCACCACCGAGGCTGTTCCCACTAACACACCCAACAACGCCAATATTGAACGCAGTTTAGCGGCTAATAGATTACTCAACGCTTCACGAGCACTTGGCCAAAAGTCCATCGATTCGAATAACAAAGAAGGGAAAGCGGTATAGTATACTCCTCGCAGATGAAAATCTCGGGGTTTTTATTCGAAATGAAGGGGTTACGCTGGTGATGTTTCTCCTCTTCAAGCACAAGGAGTATATTTTTTAAAAAACCGCTTGACCCTATAGTTACCACATACCTTATCTTTCACCTCAAGGAGATAAAACGATGACCCAATGGTACGTAAAAGACTTAAGCAAATTAACCGATGTATCGGTGCAAACACTGCATCATTACGACCGCATTGATTTGCTTAACCCTTCTGTGCGACTGGCTAATGGTTATCGCGTTTACTCCGAGAAGGACTTATTGAAATTACAACAGATCATTGCTTTAAAGTTTTTTGGCTTTGAGCTTTCACAAATTAAAGCTTTGTTGACAGCTGATGCAGGCGTACTCAAACACCTTTCAGCACAAGCTCAATTTTTGGATCAAAAAGCAAAAACCTTGCTTGATGCAAGCAAGGCGCTCAAAAGCATTATTTCTGATGTTAACGATAATCAGTCCATTCCTTGGGAAACCATTATTCGACTTATTGAGGTATATCGTATGACACAGAAACTGGATCATTCTTGGGTTAAAGAAATATTTACACCTGAAGAATTAAAACAATATGTTGCGTTTGAAACGGAATTAAAATCGAATTCAACACCGGAGCAAAAAGCTACTTTCGAAAAAAATTGGGCTAATTTAGTGAGAGAAATCAAAAACAATCTTTCTCAAGATCCCCGATCTGAAATAGGCATTCAATTAGGTGCAAAATGTATGCAGTTAATTAATGGCTTATATGGAAAGAAATACGCTCACTTGCGAACCAAGAAATTTGAAAAAGGATTTGCAGAAGGGAAGGGGCTTGATGAGGTGGGTTTGACGCCTGAAACCGTGTCTTGGTTAGATAAAGCCATGGATGCTTATTGGCGACACCGCATCTACGGCATTCTTGCTAAAGTAGGAAAAATTCCTTCTTCTGAGGTGTTAACCCTTTGGAATGAAGTGCTCGATGATATGTATGGGGACGACGCGCTACGCAAAAAAAACGTCCTTTTTGATGCTGCCTTACAGGATGATAAAATAAGCAGCGAAGCAAAAAAGTGGTTAAACACTTTATCTACTAAGTAATGGATCACACTGCGCGCGAGTTTCGCGCGCAGTGTGATTTGTTTTTAATGCCCAGATCCCCCCACACATACTGCAACACACTGACAGCGGCTATTCCGGCCGTTTCTGTGCGTAAAACACGGGGGCCTAAATGCCAAGGGATAAAATTGGCTTCATACGCTAATTCCACTTCGCGCGCTGATAACCCGCCTTCTGGGCCAATCAATAAGGCCACGTGCTTGGGGTGAAGGTCGGGCGAAAAATTTGTTTGTGTATGGGGGTCTAGCAATAATTTCAGGTCTGCTTCTGCTGTTTTTAACCACGCGGATAATTCACAAAGCGGTTCGATGGTAGGCACTTTCGTGCGACCGGATTGCTCACAGGCACTCACGACAATTTTTTGCCAATGCTGTAAGCGTGTTTTGGCACGTTCTGCCTCTAATTTCACCCCCACCCGCTCCGTCATCAAAGGCACAATACGATGCACACCCAACTCTACGGCTTTTTGCAAGGTATAATCCATTTTTTCACCACGCGACACCGCTTGCGCAAGCGTAATCATTAAAGGCGACGCTGTCTTATCCTCAAAAAATTCATTAAGTTGCACTTTCACCTGTTTATCCTGACAAGCCACTATCACCGCCGCATATTCCCCGCCTTTTCCGTTAAAAATGATAAGTGGATCACCCATTTGCATACGCAACACCCGTTTTACGTAATGACTGGCTTCTTGATCCAATTGCACCACCTTGCTCAACGCCAAGGTTTGATCCTGAAAAATTCGAGAAATGCGCATAGGTATACCTCTTTGACTTGTTTCTTTTTGTCGCTTGCTCTATCTTGTAACCAATTTAAACTTTTTATTCTTAAGTCCTACTCATGACTGAACAAGAAAAAATAACCGCTTCTGCTAAAACACACCGACGCGTTGCCGAACATATTCTAGAGATGGCAAAAAAACAAGGTGCCAGTGACGCCGAAGTCGCTATTTCAAATAGCACAGGCATTTCTATACAAGTTCGCTTAGGCGAAGTCGAAACCTTGGAATACCATCGAGACAAAGGCATTGGCATCACCGTTTATTTTGGGCAAAAAAAGGGCTCATCTTCACTCTCCGCGATTGAAGAACCTGCGCTAGAAGAAGCCGTGACTGCAGCATGCCATATTGCAAAATACACCTCTGAAGACGACTGCACGGGCTTGGCTGATAAAGCCTCTCTCGCCATGACTTACCCTGATCTACAACTCTATTATCCCTGGTCACTGAGCACAGAAGAAGGCATTACTCTGACGCAAGAAACAGAACAATTGGGTCGTCAGTATGACAAACGCATCAGCAATTCTGAAGGCGCGGCGTTATCAACCCATGAGAATCATCTTGTCTATGCCAATACAGCTGGATTTTGTGGCGATTATAGCAGCAGTTTCTACAATTTAAGCTGTACTCTGATTGCCAATGAAGGTTCAGCCATGCAACGTGACTACGGTTACAGCGTAGCACGCGACCCACTTGATCTTTATTCCGCAAAAAAAATTGCAGAAGAAGCGGCTTCTCGCACCTTGCGACGCCTGGGGGCACAAAAACTCACGACTCGAAAAGCCCCCGTTATTTTTTCAGCAGAAGTCGCCACGGGCTTAATCTCTCATTTTTTAGGGGCAATTCGCGGCAGTAATTTATATCGAAAATCTTCTTTTTTATTAGATCAACTCGATAAACCTGTCTTCCCCGATTTTGTTCAAATTCGCGAAGAACCTCATCTTATTAAAGGATTAGCAAGTGCCCCCTTTGACGGTGAGGGGGTACGCACACAGGCACGCAACCTTGTGCAAGCGGGGATCTTAAAAGAATACATTCTTAGCACTTATAGCGCCAGAAAGTTAGGCATGAAAACAACGGGTAACGCAGGTAGCGTACATAACATCCTCGTTTCAACTCAACCCTATTCACTTGACGCCTTACTAAAGAAAATGGACACGGGCTTACTCGTCACAGAATTAATGGGACAAGGTATCAATCTTGTCACGGGTGATTATTCTCGCGGCGCCACAGGATTTTGGGTCGAAAAAGGTGAACTATGCTATCCCGTTGAAGAAATCACCATTGCAGGAAATTTAAAAGAGATGTTTCAACATATTGTACACATTGGTTGCGACGTTGAAAAACGCAGCGCCATTCAAACCGGCCCTATTTTGATTGCTGAAATGATGATTGCGGGTAATTAACAAGGGTTCAAACTGTCAGGAGGACACTATGTTAGAAGTAGAACAAGAGCAAAAGCAGCCTACCCATACAGACACATTAGCACATCACCCTGTTTCTCAAGATAACAACACAGCGCTGATGACAGAAGAAACGCCTTATCTTCCGCCATCCTGGGAGCATTATTTAGATTTATTACAAGATCTTTGTCACCACCGTAATACCCTGGTTGCCATCACCGCACCCGCTGGTGCAGGAAAAACAACGCTGATGTGTCAATTCATTGAATTGATTCACAATGGCGATCTGACTCATGCCGTCACTCATTCTGAATCCCTCTCAAGCAACCTGCATATTTGCAACAGCATCTATGCACAAACATGCCAAGTTTTCGCACACACTGATTTAGATAAATACCATCTATTGGCTTTAATTACCGAGGGGTTTAATTTACCACCTGCCGCAGACGGCCCTATTGATAAACAACTCATTACCCAAATTAATTATCTACAAACTTTGCCACATCTTTGCCTGTTACTCATCGATAATGCAGAAAACCTACCCGCAGAAACCATCAGTGCATTATTGATGTTGATTCATCATCAATCTAATACACACATGCAACTCCACATCATGCTCTTTGGTTCACCCACACTTCAAACCACGTTAAATATTTTTTCACAAGATGAATTGCACGCGGCTGCATTACTCTCCTTACCCCTGACACCTTTTAGCCTAGATGAAACTAAAAAATATATCGAACAACAATTAGAGAAAAATACGTTTCCCGCTACCGCTAATTTAACCACCCCCATTGTTGAAACCATTTATAAATTATCAGAAGGCATTCCCGCCAAAATAAATAACATCGCTCCTCGCCTACTCATGGCTTCGGAACATATAAAAACAGGAAACACCATGAATTACTTAGATAAACTACGTCTTAATCAAACCAAACTCATTGGCGGTTTATTAATCATCACACTCATTTTTTCTTTTTCTTATTATTTAAATAAAAGAAGTAACACACCTTCTTCGCTGCCTGAAACATCGCTTGCCATAAATGACGACAGCCTAGAAAAAAAGAATAAAGATTTACAAACAGAATTAGCGATTCAACACCAACAACTGGTTGTCACTGCGCCTGCCCTAGCGGACCCCAATGTATTAGCACTTCACCCCAATACAAATACAACACCTCCACTTCCTGTACCCGACACACACACCTCACTTTCAGACAATAACAGCCCTGCCGCCACTGCCACACCCGAAACAACTTCACCCAACACAACACAAGTGGCTTCTGCCGCGGAACCCACCGTTAACATCAACAACAAACCCCTTTCAATGACACCTGTTTCTGCTGTCACAACAAAGAAAAAACAACAACATGCCACATCTAACACAGCAAAATCTGACACTTATACTTCGGATGAACGTTACTTACTGAACATTGGCGCAGACAACTACACCATTCAATTAGTTTCTGCCCCCCAAAGCAAAACCATTCGAAAAATTCTTAATGAACATCACCTAGGACGACATGCTCACTATTTTTCTACATTAGAAGATAACAAGCCGGCCATGGCTTTAGTCTATGGAACTTATTCATCTTACGATGCAGCACAAGCTGAAATTCAAAATCTGCCAGAAGCATTACAAAAATTGAATCCTGAGGTAAAAAATTTTAAAAAGATTCATGGTGAAATCAGACAAGCGGCACTCAACACTCCTGCTTTAGGCTAAAAAATCCATGTTAAAAAAACTATTTTTTTTAATTTTTTTCGTCTTTATTTTTCTGACTCTTTTTCTCAGTTATGTTTATCTTTCTGTACATAATGCACGCCCAGTACAACTCTTAAATCACCGTGTCACTATTCATTGGGACAAACACGGTGTACCCCATGTATTAGCACAGCAAGAAGATGCAGATGCTTTTTTTGCGCTTGGCTACCTTCACGCGCATGATCGTTTTTGGCAAATGGAATTTCAACGACGTATTGCCTCAGGCACTTTAAGCGAAATTTTTGGCGAAAAAACGCTGGAAAAAGATAAATTTTTACGAACATTTGGCTTTTATCGCGCCACACAACAAAGTTGGTCTTATTTAGATTCACGCACTAAATACATTGTTCAACGTTACACAGATGGCGTAAATGCATTCCTTACCACACAATCACTGCCTCTTGAATTTAAACTCTTACGCTACCAACCCAAACCGTGGACCGTCATCGACAGTTTATGTTGGGAAAAAATGATGGCGTTTGATCTACAAAATCAATGGTCCACCAAAATTCAAAATTATCAGTTATTGCAAGCACTGGGTGAGCAGCACTATCGTGAATTAGTACTTCCTTACCCTCAACAAGCGCCTACCGTTTTATCCTCAGCTGATTTGGCGCAGGCACATTTGCTCACTTTACCTAAAAATACCCCACCCCAGTATGTGCTAACAAATTTACCTCTCATTAATGAAGCCGCTGAAAAATTAAAATTAGATCTTGGCTTACATTCTTTTGCAGGCAAAGGATCCAATGCCTGGGTAGTATCAGGCAAACGCACCACTTCGGGTAAACCCCTGCTTGCCAATGATCCCCATTTAAGTTTACAAGCCCCTGCTGTTTGGTACCTAGTTGAATTACAAGGTCCTTCTTTACATATTCAAGGGGCATCAATACCTGGTTTACCCAGCATCCTCATTGGTCACAACGATCATATTGCATGGGGTGTCACCAACATCAATCCCGACACACAAGATTTGTATATTGAACCTCCTTCAACAGCGCTTTCTGTGCGTCATGAAATCATTAAAATTAAACATAAACCTGATTTAGATTTTCCCGTTTTTGAAAGCGCGCATGGCCCCATCATTAGCCAAATCGTGCCTTCTCTGGCTCATCTACCGCATATTGCACTCAAATGGACTGCTTTTTTACCCAACGACACCACCGTTCAAAGTTTAATTGAAATTAATTACGCTAAAAACTGGCAAGATTTTACAGGAGCACTCCAACACTTCATCGTACCTAGTCAAAATTTTGTGTACGCCGACACAGAAGGCAATATCGGCTACAGCGCCTCAGGCCTCATCCCCGTTCGCATAGGTTGGAACGGTGAATTTCCCGTGATGGCTGACTCGCAACATGAATGGGCAGGGTTTATTCCTTTTGATCAACTGCCTCAGGTTTACAATCCACCTGAAAATCAAATTGTCACAGCGAATAATGCTTTAACACCCCCTGAATATCCTTATCAAATTACCTTTCGTTGGGCAGAACCTAGCTTACGTGCTGAACGCATTCTTCAGTTACTGCAGGCTCATTCTCTCTTAAACATCAATCTGTTTGCACACATTCAAAATGACACCTACAGCAGCTTGTGGGCCTTACTCCGACCCGTCCTACTGGCTACACACCCGCTAGACAAAGAAAGTGAGCGCGTTCTTTCACGTTTACGCACCTGGCAGGGTAATACTGACACCCAAGAAGTAGCTGCCACTTTATTTGCTGCCTGGTACCAACGTCTCACCACCCTACCTTCCTCCAAAGTCCCTTTTTTGCAGCAGTGGAATGAACCCGTCTTTATTTTGCAACAACTCCAAAACAACGGTTATTTTTGCCAACCCGATTGCCAAGCGTATTTAAGTCATACCTTACAAGAAGTTGCCCACCATACTGCACAACGCCCTTGGGGTAAAATACACCAAGCTCACTTTATCGAACTGGGCTTAGGTAGCGTCAAACCCTTGGCCTGGATTTGGAATAGAACACAAGCCACGTCGGGTGGCTTATTTACGGTGAACGTGGGGACGTACGACGATCAGTTCATTCAAACAAAAGGCGCCAGTTATCGACAAATTATTGATCTAAATGATCTCGCACAGAGTCAGTACATACAAACCCTAGGACAATCAGGCAATCCTTTTGACAAGCATTATGATGATTTACTCAAAAAATGGAGCCGAGGAGAATACCTGCCAATGAGAACAACTTCATGACTAACAATCCCACCCCTTGTGATTTTTTGATTATTGGTGCAGGCATCATTGGCACACAATTGGCTTTAACCTTAAAACGTCGTCACCCTGATGCCCATATTATTTTAATTGAAAAAGAAGCCTACCCCGGTTTACATGCCAGCGGGCGAAACAGCGGCGTATTACACGCGGGCTTTTATTACAGCAAAGATAGTTTAAAAGCTAAATTTTCTAAACTCGGCAATCAAGCCCTCACACGATTTTGCTTAGAAAGAAATTTACCGATTAACCAATGCGGAAAATTAGTGGTCGCACGCCATCAGCAAGACTTGACGGGTTTACAAGAACTGTATCGTCGTGGCCAAGAAAATGATATTGAATTACAGTTAATCACGGAACAAGACGCAAAAGAAATAGAGCCTTATGCTAAAACATATCAACAAGCGCTTTTCTCACCTACCACCTCTTCCGTTGATCCTAAAATTATCATGACAGAATTATTGCACGATTTACAAACTGAAAATATTGCTTTGCATTGCCAAGAATTATTTTTGAAACGTGAAAAACACCTCATCAGAACAAATCGGGCCTGTTATGCACCTGGCTACGTAATTAATACAGCAGGTTTATACGCAGATAAAATCGCCAAACAATTTGGTTTCGCATCACACTATGAAATTCTTCCCTTTAAAGGCCTTTATCTTTATAAGAAGAAAACCCAAGAAAAATTGCGTGTTCATATCTATCCTGTACCTGATTTAAATTATCCTTTTTTGGGTGTTCACTTTACCTTAAACACACAGGGCGATGTTAAAATAGGCCCTACAGCCATCCCCGCTTTTTGGCGTGAACACTACGAGGGAATGCATAATTTTAAATTAAGCGAAACAATGGAAATCGTCACAAGACAATTAGGTTTATTGATGGGCGCAAATTTTAATTTTCGTCAACTGGCCCTTTCTGAATTAAAAAAATATAACCGCCAAACCCTCGTCACCCATGCAGCTGAACTGGCACACGGCGTTCAACTCAATGATTTTATTCAATGGGGAAAACCCGGTATCCGCGCACAACTTATTGATACTCGACACAAAAAACTCGAAATGGATTTTGTGGTAGAACACGACGAACATTCTCTTCATGTCCTCAACGCCGTTTCACCTGCCTTTACCTGCTCCCTTCCCTTTGCGGAACATCTGGCTGATTTGATTTTGGTTTGATACAAGGTTTTGTGATTTTATAAAAATGGATTTTTTATTGTTAGATTCATTATTTTCTGCGAATCCTGAAAATCTTCTGAATAAAGTAGGCTGCAATTAGATTCTATAGCCGCCGTGAGGATGAGTGAATCATAAAATGAAAACTTGAAGCGTGATTTTATACGCAGAGTTTTATGAAAAAATTCACAATCAGGATAAAATTTACATAAAGGTAGTAATACGCTTGAGAGATATAGCTCAGCATCGACCATCGACAGTGGTTTAATGAATTTTTTAGTGGCTACATTTAAAAATTCTTGAATAACCTGCGAGCTTACCATCCCTTTTTCAGAATTAAGACCATCATTAATCAGTTGCTGGGCTTTCGACTGTTTTTTGGGGAATTTGGCATCAAAGCTATAAATAAAAATATTGGTATCTAAAAAATAATTACCTTTCATTAAGACTCTCACGTGAGAATTTTTTCCCAACCTTTGCGTAATGCAACTGCTTCATCAAATCTTTATAATCCATACACTGACTATTTTCACACGTATATTCTTCCAGCCATTCACGAAAAAGTGCATTAAGCGTTTTTTTGTTTTTTAAAGCTTTTTCACGTGATTTTTGCAGTAGTTTTTCATCAGCACTCAAGGTGATGTTTTTTAACATACAACGCTCCTTAACCCATTAACACAAGAACAGTGTACACATATTTCGTGTTAAAATCAAACTATTGTCATTGTTCACTCATCTTTGACAGTCAACCTACCTTCCGCACGTAAAAATTAAAAGCTGATCATAATGTCAGGAATATTAACGGATCCTTATTTATGAAAACAAATGTTTGCATTTTTGTTTTCATGGCCACCCTTTACTACAATGATGGGTAAGAAAACAATATTTCCTATTAAAGATGGGAATGGAGTTTGATTTATGAAATTTCGCTCGGAAGAAGAAAGGTTGGCACACCCGCAAGCAAGATTGATCCCGAGTGCCTTATGTGGTGGTATGGAAATTTTTAGCATAGATGAAATAACTGATTTAGAAATTGAAGTGATGAAGAAAGGGCTCAGCGTCTTGGCAGAAGCCAATGTTTCTGCTGTGGACAAAAAAGGGAAGATGCGTTTATGGTGCGCCTTTGCGGTGAGCCATCCAAACTCGAGCGATGCGGAGTGGAGACAATGCGCCAAACTGTTGAATATACACATTCTGGACTATCACTTTGTTGATGATATGCTTCATATCGCATCGGGGATAGGTAACATCTGGGTTCTCAATCAACTGGCCACTTCTCTTCAGCCTGCGGAGTTACAAGAAAAGATAATTCAAACTAGTTATCCTCGATCAGCTTTAGAACTCGCAGCGCTGGGTGGCCATTTAGCTTTTATGAATCGTTTGGTAGACCTTGCAGGCGACAAACTGCAAGACATGATTGCATATGGTAATTTTTCAGCTTTTCGGCAAGCTGCCTGGGGCGGCCACCTTGCCGTGATAAATCGCTTGGCAGACCTTGCAGGCGACAAACTGCAAGACATGATTGCAGTTTATCATTTTTCAGCTTTTGTATCTGCAGTGAGTCATGGCCATCTTGCCGTGATAAACCGTTTGATAGAACTTGCAGGCGATAAACTGCAAGATATGATTCAAGATGTGATTATTGCTCAACCTCATGCCTCAGCTTTTTATCAAGCTGCCGCAGGTGGCCACCTTGCCGTGATAAACCGTTTGGTAGAACTTGCAGGCGACAAACTGCAAGACATGATTGCAGCTGGTAATTTTTCAGCTTTTGTAGGTGCAGCGAGTCATGGCCATCTTGCCGTGATAAACCGTTTGGTAGAACTTGCAGGCGATAAACTGCAAGACATGATTGCAGCTGATAATTTTTCAGCTCTTCGGGGTGCAGCACGGAGAGAGAGCAATCGTCTCCATTTTTCTGGTATTTATCAAGGAGCAAGGGAAGAGGCTCGTCAAGCTGTCGTCAATCGTCTACTCTCTTTCCCAGCCGTTTTTGCTTATGCAGAAACCCACGATGAAGAATCAAGGCAACGTTATTTTGAGTACTCATTAGATGATCAAGAACAGGCGTATGATCAGCGCCATATTCATCCCTTCGTCACAGAAAGATTAGCCGATCTTCATCGTCGGCGTGCTGAGTTTATAGAAACGTATCCCAATGCCGTATTTGATCTGGCTGATTCTGAAGAAGTGAAACTTTGTTTTTATATGCTAAGAAATCTCATCCGTCGCAATGATCCCACCTTGTTGGATGAGATGCATTTTCTGATAGAAATTCCCGCTGTCAAAACCTTACTTCATACAGCAGTGACCCCTGCCGAACCCAATGAATTGCTGCGCTTAGCATTGGCTGTCAACAATAGGGGGGCAGCCGAAATACTGTTAACGATTCCCGCTGTACGTGATTTGGCAACGCAAAATGATTTTTATCGTGCTGAAAATCGAGGGGAGCTGGATCTGCGCGCACTGGCCACAGACAGCGAATCGTCTATGCGTGCACTCAGTGCAGGTGAGCAACAGCGTTTTGCTCAAGCAATGGCGCGTTACCAGCCAATGTTAATTGGCGGAGGCGTTGATCGCCTGATGCAGGCGCTGCGTGACCAGCTCATGGAACGTTATGCCGCTCATCCTGCGGAGATTACCCAAGAGAGTGGGCAACGTTGTCAGCTGCCTGCAGACTGGCAGGCATTCCAAGTCTTAAACTTGACAGAAAAAGAGCGCGGCGAAGCGCTCCGTGCGTATTACACACACCCCGATCATACTGCTTGGCGCTATTTAGCTAAACCGAATCCTTGGATGTCAGCCGATGCCTCCTATATTAACGTGGACCCCAGCCACCCGACAGAACGTTGGTCTACCTTTGATGAATATCAATCGCTGATTGCGATGTTGTATCTGGCCGCAACAGATACAGATCCGGCCGTTGCCCCCACCGATGAACATACCATAGAGGGTCGCTTGACGCATTTTATTGCAGAGCTCGCTCTCATAGGCCGTGCCCATAATTGGGACGACACACGCGTAAAAATGGATAAAGCAGGACACCCTGTTTTAGATTCGAGTGGGAAACCGGTGAGAGAAGAATATGATAATCAGCAAGGCGATAAACCCAGCTGTTTTTCTGGGGTAAAACGACGCCTCTTTCAATCTGTCATCAGCCACCCTCTCTTGGATATTTTAACACGTGAGCGCGTGTTACAAGAAGTGCGTGATTTTGTGCGTGCGCATTTCATCAAGGCCATCACCCCAAGCAATAGAGCCGATTTGAAGACGGCGTGGAAAAACTATATTAGTTCGTTAGAGCCAGAAGACACAGCACCCTTTAAAGCCTTAGATATCAGCCCAACACAACAACAGGCACTGCAGGATCACTTATGCAAAAAATATGGCGCAGCATTTAGTGAAGAGCCTCATTTTGTGCGTGAAGTCAGCGAAGCCTTTGAATTCACCCAAACCGACCCCCCCGCTCATGCCCTTAAGTTTTCAGCGATGATAGGTTTGGAACAATTACTTAAAACACCCTCTGCCAGCCCCTCATTTTGGCAAAGTGAACAACCAGCAAGATCCAGCAGAAACGATGGACGCACCCCACCCTCACCGCGTTCCAATCACTAGAATCAGCTAAGTCTTCAAAACATCGCAAAAAATACTTCCTTTCGGCCAATAAACACTGGTTTCATTTTATTCTCCATAAGAATACGCAAAATATGTAATTACTTATTCTGCGTCAAAGAGATTGTGGGTAGAACAAAGCAATCCACATCGCCCTAGCCCAAAAGTATGGTGCCATTTAGTGAAGAGCCTCATTTCGTGCGTGAAGTCAGCGAGGCCTTTGAGTTCACCCAAGCCCCCCAGCTCATGCCTTTAAATTTTCAGCCATGATAAGCGCACCCCACCTATGTCACCGCGCGCTCATCATTAGGAGCGGCTAAAATTAATTTATTTCTGACGAAACATCCAATTAACTAAGAATAGTTTAGGTAAAAATTTTAAAATATACTGCAAAAGTACCCATTTTAGGGTACTATCGTAGTATAAATTAAAACAAGTTAGGAGGGGCCATGAAGTCTCAAGAACCAGCAGGAAGCCAAGGTATACGTCTACTTCGACAATTATCTCTAGAAGGTAAACGCCTATTCAATATGCAGGATGCAACAACAGCCGCCATTACAGAAAATATCCCTCACAATCAGCTTAAAAAAATACTTTCCAACTTGGCAAAATATAGACGAGTACTAAGGATACATCGCGGTCTATACATGAGCATCGGCCTCATAGCAGAGCAAAATATCGCTCATCCTTTTGCAATATCGACCCACTTAATTCAACCCTCCGCCATCAGTCATTGGTCAGCCTTGCAGCATCACGGCCTAACTGAGCAAATACCACAAATTGTGACAGCATCCACACCCAGCAAAGTTGTTACCCCCTCCATGCGTGAAAAAAATCCTCAACGATCAAAGAAAAAACATGTATGGGAAATTGAGGGTGTTCACTATGAATATATTAATGTCCAGAAAAAACATTTTTTTGGCATTGAAAAAATTTGGTTAGACGAATACTTTCAAATATCAATGACTGATAAAGAACGCACGCTACTTGATATATTTATTTATCCTAAGATGTTTGGTGGCATGGGTGAAGCATTAGGAATATTAGAAAACTCGCTGGCAACAGTGGATACTCAAAAATTGATTAATTATGCCATTCAATACGATAAAAAATCCCTAGCTAAACGATTAGGATGGGCCCTGGAGTATTTTGGTGTGCCCGCTAAACAACTAGAACCACTCTTAAAAGTTCCAATCAACTACTACTGTCGACTTGATTCTTCAGCGCCAGCAACAGGATCCTGCGATAAACGTTGGATGATTCAAAATAATATAATAAGAGTAGAAAGCAAATGAAACCATTGCGCATAAAAATTCAAGATGAAGCTAATCTGAAAAAAGTACCCATGCATGTCATTGAAAAAGATTATGCCTTAAGTTACGTATTAGCAGGTATGGCAAAACAACCAGAATTATCTCACTCCTTAATATTTAAAGGTGGCACAGCACTTAAGAAAATATTTTTTGGTGATTATCGTTTCTCAGAAGACTTGGATTTTTCAGTTATTAATGCACCGAAAGGCAAACAACTTGAAAATGCTTTACTTAATGCACTTGCTCTTTCTAAAAAATTATTAAACCAATATGGTTCATTTGATATTCAGTTAAAACGTAACCCTGAAAAAGCACCTCACCCAAAAGGACAAGATGCATTTAATGTACTCATTAAATTTCCTTGGCAACCAACACCACTTTGCCGAATAAAAGTTGAAATTACGCATGATGAACCTGTTATTTTATCACCCGAATATAAACCTATTCTGCATGGTTATGAAGAACAAATAGACTGTGCTGTTGCTTGCTATCATATAGAGGAAATTGTGGCGGAAAAACTCCGTACACTGCTGCAAACACATCACAAACTTGTGACACGCGGCTGGAATAGACCTAGAGCACGGGATTATTACGACCTTTGGTGCGTATTAAAAAACTATAGCGCAACTGTTGATACTGCTAGACTGGTGGAAATTCTTAAAGATAAATGCAAGCACCGTGAAGTGTCCTATCGACATATTAATGATTTCTTTACGCCTGAATTAGTAAAAGAAGCAAACCGGCATTGGGGCGCTACCTTGGGGGCATTGCTGCAAGGACTGCCAGAATGTGGTTTAGTCCTTAAAGAAACTAAATTATTGATAGAACTTATGCATCGTAACAATTCATCCCCCCATCCCACCTGTATGTAAGGCAGCTTTGTTTTTCAACAACGGGGCGGGGTTTTCAGGATGCTGCAAATCGGGGATTAAATCATTAGATGCACCGCCGGGAACACGTTTGATACTCGGATATTTCATGATTGAGTTATCAAACCCTAAGATAACGGGTGCCAGCAATGACATGACCCAACCATTATCCTGTCCGGAGTACCGACCTGGCGAACTGGTTAAGACGCGCGTGGGCGCAGCACCATTAAAAATCATGTCATATTTTTCATACGGATCCATCGTTAAATTATAAAGCGCACCAATTGCACCCAAGTTTGCTTCTGCCCCCAACCAAGAATCTTTGGCGGTATATAAAAATTTCCAAGCAATATGCACCCAAGGTTCTTTGGGATCGCCTGAAATATCCGCACGCACACCTTGAAACACTTCACCCTCAATATAAACCCAATAATTGCGCGCAGAGTGCATGGCCTTACCCAAAATATAGGCACTGTTATCAATGCTATCGAAGTAAATCCCCTTACCATCGTTCCCCACCCAATCATGTGGCGGTGGTTTAATGCCCACCATGCTGGCTAACGTCGCCCAACAATCGATATGTGACATCATTTCTGTGTATTGCACCCCCGCAGGAATGTGATTAGGCCACCACATGATACCGGGCACACGCCACCCTCCCTCAAAAGCAGTGCCTTTTTCTCCACGGAAAGGCGTGGTGCCTGCATCGGGATAGGCATCGAGCCATGCCCCATTATCCGCTGTTAAAATCACGATGGTATTAGGCGCTTCAGCACGGATAGCGTCCATAATACGGCCTACATTTGAATCTAACTCCATCAAGGAATCCGAATAATCACCCAAATGTGATCGTCCTCGGAATTCAGGCGCCGCATTCGTGGGATTGTGCATTTTGATAAAATTTACATCCATGAAAAAAGGCTTGTTGTCTTTTGCATGCTGCTTAATATAGGCCACCGCTGAATCGGTTTGACGCACATCAAACGTCGCCAAACTATCGTACGTAATGGTCCCCAGCATTTTAGCGGGCGCCCCGGCTACCCCTTCCCACTCGCCTAGATTCACAATACTGTCATATGATTTTACAAATTCAGGATTAAAAGCAGGAAACCAAGGATGGAAATTCTTTGAAGTATCATTGTAGGCATACACCCCTGCGTAATAAGCCGCAAAGTGTTTCATTTCATCAAAACCATGCACAGTCGGATACGATGCAGGTTTATCGCCCATATGCCATTTACCTGAAAAATAGGTGTTATACCCATTTTTTTTGAAAAATTCAGCGATCGTCGGCGTTTCTTTACGTAAGTAATTTTCATCCCCGGGCGCTACCACCACAGATAAGGCACTGCGAATAGGAATACGACCTGTCATGAAAGAAGCACGGCCTGCTGTACAACTGGCCTGCCCGTACCAATTTGTAAAAACCGCACCTTCCTTCGCCATACGATCAACATAAGGCGTAGGATGACCTAAAGCCGCACCTCCACCTGAATAGGCACCAAAGTCATTCCAACCCGTATCATCTGTCATCAGCATCACAACATTAGGTTTTTTATTTGACACAATAGGTGCCGACGTCGACGCTTGTGCAAAAACAGGCGGGGTAATCAATATACCTGTGCTCAATATCCAAACCAGCGATCGTTGTTTAGCGGGATGTGACATAAAAAGTAACTCCTTTGAGTGTGCTGGGTAATTCCCTTCCGTGGGCTCCCTGAGATCAACCATAGCGAAAAAACCTAACAACCGTCAATTCCAATAGGCAAAAACCTTGAATTTTAAAATAAAACTCACTACCCTATCCATGATTAAAAAACATCCAAATGGAACGTGCTTACTATGACTATGGGTTCTTTTCACACTTTCAAATCATTTAATAGGTTTAAAAAATTTTGTTCTCAGGATTCAGCAAACTTCTTCTTTCTTGCTTGTTATGTGCCAACAAATTTTTACCCCAAGCATACCGCGCATCTACTCACCATTCCGCCGCAATCACACCTCGCCCACTATCAATCGGGTGTCCCTCCCATCGCGACTCGGCTATTTCCCAAGGGAGCCCAAGAACCTTTTTTCTGTGTCATTGAATCTATCAATGAAAACAGTTATCGTCTACGTGGCGCGCAAAAATTACCCGGCCCTCCTTTAAATCTTGTGTTAGATTCAGCTTTTTTTGAACAAATAAGAGAAAGATTTCTGGTCCGCACAATCAAGCCTCATGATGTAAGAATGGCACTGCTTCGCACACCTCATCCCCATTTTTATAACACCAGTTATTTTGAAAAATACTCTCGTAAAGAAACAGTATTCCAGGAACAACTTCGAGCAATGATCGCCACGCCTTTAAACGAAGGTTATTGGAGATCTTACCTTGGGGATGATGGCGGATTTAATCGTTTTCATTTTCCCCAAAAATCACTTGTGCGCCCCTCACAACTCCCATCGATTTTTCTATCCTCTGCGAATACATCCGAAAAAAAGACAGAAGAATTGACTGTGCTTGCTTTAGATTGGGATGGCGCCATTTCTAATACAGGAGAAACATTAAGTGATATGCATCACAATGTCAGCAATATTATACGAGAATTAGTCGAGCAAGGCTTTATTTTCCCAGAAAGAATCGGCGAAATAATCGCTATTCTTGCCAGCACGCGCCAATCAGGCCCGCTTGACGCGATGAATGCGATAAACAACAAAACGTGTTTAGCGTTTCGAGTTTTTCCACAAGTGGTTCAAACAATTTCCGATCTTTTTCTCCCACTCGGCATTGGCACTTCGCTCTTTCCCTTCACTTTAGCCGATGCATTTTCACAGCAAGCGCCTGGCACCGCTTTGCAGTTACTCCAAACAAAAGAAGTACAGCATACCCAATCTGACCTCCAGAAAGACCCGGTTGACCAATACATTGATCCGAGTAAACTGATACTTCTTTGGCTACAAATGATGCTCATTGCTAATCAACACCCCGGCGAAACAATACGTTATATTTTCGTTGACGACAAAAAAACCATCCTTCGCCCCTTACATATGCTATTTTCTCGCTTTTCCAACTTGATCCCCCACAATCTTACCTTGCATCTCGTTCTTTCTTTTCCTCTCGATCCTGAACGCTTATCCTTTTCAATTAAAGGAAGCGGCCCACTTCATCCCACGCCCATTTCGACCGCAGTAGCTGCTCTTGAAAAATACATGCAAGGAGATAACGCTTATCCCTCTTCTGTTTTCCAAATGCTGGAAGATGATTATCTCACTCCTTCCGCATCTGCTCCTTCTCACGTCAATACAGTAGGCGCTACAGCGAGCACGCTTTAAAAAATAGTTTTCCAATCTTGCTTCATACTGATCACATCCCAATGCTTGTTTTTCGCCTCTTCCATTAACGAGGCGGAAAACGTGCCCACCTTTGACTGAGTATCATATGCATATTCACGTTGTGCATCATCATGATGAACCAGCAACATTAAATGTGGCCCTTTGTTGGATTGCGTCCACTCCAACATTTGCCTGTCTCCATCTGAGTTACCAAATGCAATCACGGGTTTTTTACCAAAAAATAACTGTATCGCTTCGGGTTTACCCTCTTCATTATCAATAAATAAAATGCTTGGCATATTGATTAATTGGGGCTCCCCTTTTTGATAAACATAGTGGGTTTTAAGTACGGTGCCTATGACATTTTCAGGTGGAACATCATACGTTTTTTCAGCATAAGCGCGTACAAATTCTTGTCCACCTCCACTCACGATAAACACTTTAAATTTATTTTTACGTAAATAATCCATCACTTCTAACATGGGTTGGTAGACAAGCGACGTATAATGTTGTTTAAAACGCTTATCCTTCGCAGTGGCCAACCATTTTTTGGCTACTTCTTCAAATTGTTCCACACTCATGCCTGAATGTGTCACCACCCACACCTCCATTAATGATTTTTTATCCAGATGACTATAATCATTTGCGGCTATTTCTTTAAAGGGTGATTGCGTTTTCCATTCTGGATGCGCGGGCATCAACGCTTTAATTTGCTCAAAAGAAAATAATACTTCGGTATACATCGGTTGCTCTACCCACAATGTGCCATCATTATCGAAGGTGGCGATGCGATCAGCCGGTGCAATATAATGCGCCCCACCCGAGCAGGTTGCCTCTTCAACAAAACGGATAATGGCATGTTTCACTTGCCCTTCATTCCATGAAGGCAGTGGATCAGAAACAGATGAAGCGTAGGCTGTCCCTAAAAACAGATAAGCCATCCCTAAATTAAAAATACATTGCGCAATTCCTGACAAAAAAGTTCGTTTCATGATTTTGCTTCCTGGCTTATGCAAGACGAAGGATTGTGCTCGCTTCGCCTCTTCAAGTACGATGGGTCTTTTACATCATGGACAGATGGCATATGGAATTGCAACGATTTTTTCTACCCTTCACCGTGACACTCAGTTTAGCGATGGTTTCCATCGGCGCCTTGATTGGCGGTTACTATTATCTACCCGCACCCCTTCCTTCTGAACCCCCACCCATGGTTGCGCCTATCAACATGGCCTGGATTCCTGGCGGTGACTTCATGATGGGATGTGACAGCAACTTAGCACATTCAAACGAAAAACCCTTGCATAGAGTTCACCTAGATGGTTTTTGGATAGATAAAACTGACGTCACCAATGCTCAATTTGCCACGTTCGTGGAAACAACAGGCTACGTGACAACCGCAGAACGCCGCCCTGACTGGGAAACATTGAAAGTGCAGCTTGCATCCGATACGCCTCAACCCTCCAAAGAAATGCTGGTACCGGGTTCCTTGGTATTTGTCGGCACATCACATCCCGTCTCACTCGAAGATGAAGCGGCTTGGTGGCGTTTTACGCCTGGCGCTAATTGGCGTCACCCTCAAGGTCCAAAAAGCAATATCAAAGGCAAAGAACACCATCCTGTCGTGCAGGTTTCTTATGAGGATGCTCTGGCTTATGCAAGATGGGCAAAAAAACGTTTACCCACTGAAGCAGAGTGGGAGTTTGCTGCTCGCGGCGGCCGTGACCAAGCCAATTATGTGTGGGGAGATGAATTCAAACCCAACGGAAAAAAAATGGCAAACACCTTTGCAGGCACACAATTTCCCATCGTTGAAGCTCACAACAAAGCAAAAATTGGCACCAGTGATGTCACTCATTACCCACCCAATGCCTATGGGTTATATGATATGGCCGGCAATGTATGGCAATGGGTGAATGATTGGTATCGCACAGATGCTTTTGTTGAAGCGGCCAAACATAAGCTGAGCATCAATCCTCCAGGGCCTCAAGCAAGCTTTGATCCTGACGATCGTTTTGCACCTGCTAATGCGCCAAAACGCGTTATTCGAGGAGGTTCCTTTTTATGTGATAAACAATTTTGCACCAGCTACCGCCCCAGCGCACGACGCGGTTTAGATCCTTACACCTCGATGTCACACGTCGGTTTTCGTTTAGCAAAAGATCAATAGGAAACAATCCATGTCATTCAGAAAAGAAATACTCCACACCCTCCCTGCTGTTTTATTTTTTGTTGTTTCATTCAATCTCATCGTTTTTTCTGAAGATTTAATGTTCAAACAACATTATTTCAGCAACACCTATTACCTTAGTGCAACGCTCGCCGCTTTGTTTATGGGAAAACTACTCCTCATTTTAAATTCTTTTTCATTTATCAATCTTTTTCCTGATAAACCGCTTATTTACAATATCAGCTGGAAATTTGTGGTATACAGTTTTTTCATTTTGTTTTTTAGAGTCATTGAAAATTTTATTCATGCTTTAATTCAATTTAAAAGCTTCGCTCTTGCCTATGAATATCTTTCCATGGCTTTATCATCCAGCATTTTTTGGGCCATTCAAACATGGACAGCTTTATTATTTTTAATTTTTATCATTGCTAATGAATTTATACAGGCGATTGGAAAAGAAAAAATAAAGTCTTTACTCTTTGGACGCTAGCCAAATTTCACCTTCTACCGCCTGCCCCCCTTGATCGCGCAGAGTCAGATCACGACAAGCCATAACAGTTAACCCGCTCGCACATAATACATGCCTCACATACTCTTTATTATGTGAAAACCGTCCTGTTTTTTGTAAAAAGAAATTATTTTCATTTGTCTTTTCCACTGAAAAAACAAACAAGCCCCCCGATTCAAGTGCTGATTGTATTTTTTCAAACAAAGGCTTTAGATCACCTCTATAAATAAGTGAATCAGCTGCGTAGATTAAATCAAATTTTCTTTCATTTTTATCAAAAAACGAGAGCATATCCCCTAACCATAACTCAGTATAACAATTTTTATTTTTTGCAATCGCCAACATTTTTTCAGAAATATCTACCCCAATTATGTCTTCTGAAAAATCCTTCAATATTTCTGCTGCCAGACCCGTTCCACATCCTAAATCCAAAGACACCCAATTTGCTTTTTTCACCCCCACACAGTCCCTTATCACATTCAAAAATAAATAAGGCACCTGGTAATTTAACTGGCTTTTCATTTCATTGTCATAATTTTCAGCATAAGCATCGTACAAAGTTGAAATAAACTCACACGGTGCTTTTATACAATTTTTTTCACTCAACAAAGCAGATAATTGATATTGCGCAATAGGATGCGCAGGCGATATATTTAACACAGACTGATAATAAGCAATGCCCTCTGATATTTTATTTAACTTTAAAGATAAAAAAGCCAAGTTAAGTTGGGCATTCAGATAATTAACACCACCCATCATCACTTGCTCAAACGACTGTATCGCCTCAGACCATCGTGACAAATGCATCAATACCACGCCTTTATTATAAAAGACAGCCTGCTTATCAACGGACAAGGCCATTAATTTTTCACACCATTTTAATGCAGTTTCATATTCTTTTATTTCAATATAAGCCCAAGCAATTTGACGTGTTGCCTCTATATCCGTCGGATAAATACGACAAACTTCCAACAAATATTGAATGGCTAATGAAAAATTTTTTTCTTGGTACGCTATGCTTCCCAATGCAAAATAACTCTCTGTTTTTGCTTTATCTTCCAAAGCCTCTTGCAACAAAGCGCTCCAGATAAGCTTGGCTGAGGCATACTTTTCTTGCATCATTTCTGCCGTACCCAATCCCCTGCGAGCTAACACAGAGTGGGGCTCTAAAGCCAAGACAGCCTCAAACACCACCGAAGCTTCTTGCCAGGCTTGCGTTCTCAATAAATCATAAGCTTTTTCAAGTTTTTGCATCATTTTCATCACAAGACCTTTGAAAAATAAAGTCATTCATTGTTATACTTCACGCGCTACCCTTTTTTGAGGTACTTATGCTGATTCAACCCAAAATTCGTGGATTTATCTGTACGACTGCACATCCTACCGGCTGTTTTGAAGCTGTTAAAGAACAAATTGAATACGTCAAAAAACAAGCCAGCTTCTCTGGCCCCAAAAATGTACTCATCATTGGCGCATCTACTGGCTACGGTTTGGCAAGTCGGATTACCGCTTCTTTTGGTGCAGGCGCGAAAACAATCGGGGTTTTCTTTGAAAAAGAAGCCGACGAAAAACGCACAGCTACCGCAGGCTGGTATAACACAGCCGCCTTCGAAACACTGGCACAAGAGGCACAACTCTACGCAAAAAGTCTTAACCTCGACGCTTTTTCTCATGAAGCCAAACAACGTACTGCCGAATTGATTCGTCAAGACATGGGACAAATCGATCTCGTGGTTTATAGCCTTGCTTCACCCAGACGCATTCACCCTGACACAGGCCAAGTTTTTTCTTCTGTTTTAAAACCCATTGGTCAAGCTTTTTCAGGAAAAACAGTGGACGCTTTTCGCGGTGAAGTCAAAGACGTCACCATTGAACCGGCCACAGCTGAAGAAATCGACCACACTGTCGCTGTCATGGGAGGAGATGATTGGGCGCGTTGGATTGATTTTCTAGCAAACGAGCAGCTGCTTGCATCCGGCGTCAAAACCATCGCTTACTCTTACCTCGGCCCCAAATTGACACATGATATTTATAAATCTGGCACCATCGGAAAAGCCAAAGAACATTTAAACACGACAGCCCACCAACTGAATCAGAAATTAAAATCGCTGAAAGGACAAGCATTGATTTCAGTCAACAAAGCCCTCGTCACACAATCCAGCGCAGCCATCCCTGTCGTGCCTCTTTATATTTCTCTACTTTATCGAATCATGAAAGAACGCGGCACACACGAAGGCTGCATTGAACAAATTTATCGGTTATTTAAAGATTTTCTTTATGCTTCTTTGCCCCCCTCGCTTGACGGGCAAGGACAAATTCGCTTAGATGATCGCGAAATGCAACAAGACATTCAAAATGAAATTGCTGCACGCTGGCCCAATATCACATCAGACAACCTCGCCACACTCACGGATATAGCGGGCTACCGAGATGATTTTTACCGTTTATTTGGCTTTAACCTACCTGGGGTAGATTACCTCGCTACCTGCAACCCCCATGTTAAAATAAAATCGCTGGATGATAAATAACGAATCATCATATACCTCTCTTACCTGAAGATGCGAACTCTCGCACAGGGCTGGGAGTGAGATTGAGACGATCGTGATCTTGAAAAAACCCGAGCATGTTTGTTACCTGTAAGGGTTTTTTCAAGTTCACGATCGTCTCAAGATCGCCCTCAGAACGCAGCGAGAGTTCGCATCTTCAGGTAAGAGAGGTATAGTCATGATATCGAACCTCTCAGCCACTCCCTTAGTTTCTCCACTTCTTCAATCGTGATGGTGTGTTCGGCAGAAAAAGTGCACCAATTCACTTCGCAACCAAAGCCACGCAACTGTTGCGCAGCTAATTCCCCCCAAGCGAATGGCACTACTTGATCATGCGTACCGTGTCCTAAAAAAATCGGCAACATTTGATGTAAGGGCGATAAACTATCAGCAATGGGTAAGTACGTTGACAAACCTATGACCCCACCTAAGCGTTTGGAACAATGCAAACCGGCAAATAACGCTAATGCACCCCCTTGAGAAAAACCACCCAAATAAATTTTTTCATAGGGTATGCCACGCTCATTCTCTTCATGAATTAACAACTCAATATGATCTTTTGCTTTTAAAATTCCTTCTTTATCCTGCTTTGAATTAGCCGTTAACCCCAAAATATCAAACCAGGCTGGCATTAACATGCCGCCATTAATAGACACTGGCAACAAAGGCGCATTAGGAAACACAAAACGAACAGAATCACACGGTAATTGCAAATGCCGAGCCAACTCCGACAAATCTCCCGCATCCGCACCCAAGCCATGCAATAAAATAACGGCCGCACGTGCCTTATTACTTGGTTCCACCGTCACCGTATCACGTAAAAATGTTTTAGTATGTTGCATATCGCTGACAACCCTCTTGATAAATTTTACCTGTTTCTAAACACATCGCACTTAAGTCGCCACCCCAAACACAACCCGTATCCATCGCATAAACAGAAGGCTCGTGCACGATTCCTTCCAATGCTGCCCAATGCCCAAACAACACACGTTGCGGCTGAGTTAATCGCCCTTTCACCTTAAACCAAGGTAACAAACCCCCAGGTTGTTTACCCAACGGCCCCTTATAGATCAAATCTATGTTACCTGCCTCATCACAAAAACGTAATCTTGTAAAACAATTTGCGATAAAGCGCAAGCGCGGCATGCCCAATAAAGCCGCAGACCAAGCACGGGGTTCATCACCATACATATTTTTCAAGAAATTACGGTATTCTGCCCCACGCAATACCGCTTCAAGCTCATGGGCACATTGCTGAGCTAATGACACATCCCACTGTGGCGCCAAACCGGCATGTACCATCAGATAATTTAACTCAGGATCATGATGCAAAAAAGCTTGTTGGCGCAACCACTGGCACAATGCAGCTCCCTCTGCCGCATTCAATATATCACTAAAAGTATCTGCAGATTTTAATAAACCAGGCTGTTCATTCACCGCCAATAAATGCAAATCATGATTACCTAAAACAAGATGTATTTTTTTCAAGTTGCTCACAAAACGCATGACATCCAGTGAATGAGGACCACGATTAACTAAATCACCACACAACCATAAAATGTCACGACTTTCATTAAATGAAATTTTCTTTAATAAACGACGAAATTCATCATAACAACCTTGTATGTCTCCAATAACATAATTAGCCATTACAAAGGACTTCCTGGCTTGGTGGATTTAGGCAACAGGGGTTGGGCCTCAGATGAAACCGTTTTCAGTGTATCTATCACTGCTTTAGCCGTCGCAAAATTTTTGAGTACTCCACCAGATAACTGTAAGTTTTTATTAATTTCAGGCAAAGCTTTGTCATGAAACAATAAACGAGGGTTATGAAGAATCATTCCTTCTTTGCCCTGTAGCATTCCTCCCTTTCCTAAGTTGTAATGAAATAAAGAATGATTATCAGCTGCAGCCAACGTTAGCTCTAACTGTGCAAACTGTTGTTGAACCACTTTTGGATCTTTGTATTTTGCATGTGTATCACAAAACAATTTAAATGCCTCTTGAGTCACCAACACACCTTCATCTACGCGGTGTAATACAGAGTCGGCACGATTCACCGTTAATTTATTTGCGCGTATATTTTTTAACAACCAACGGAAAAATGCCAACCCAGCCGCCATCGTAGCTGGCACTGTCGCTAATTTTCGCTCTGCCACTTGTGATTCCAAACCCTCCCATGTTTTTTTCTCTTCAGGCAAACTTTTTAAATCTTCTTCTTCTGCAAATCGTTCAGCTATTTCATTCAACTCTTGCTGTTTTTTATCTGAAAATTTTCGTTCTGATAGTCCCCATTTTTCAGTAGCCTCATCTACAAGTTCAATGGTTTCATCCGGCGCGCCTTCATCTAACCCTAATGAAAAACGCGTCAATTCATGCAAAATAACTTGCGCATCAGCAGAAGGAATAATAGCCAACAAGGCATCCACCTGCTGTGAATTTTCTTTAAAAAGTGCAAACCATGTTTCCAAGGTTTCCTTATCTTGCGCAATCCAACTAAATCCTTCCTTTGCCGAAATTAATTTATCACGCGTTAAACCCAAACCACCGGCTTGCATCATCAACTGTCGCGCCAACAAAGGCGTCACCATGCCACGTAAATAATCCCAATTTTCTTTTCCAAAGGTATATTTGTAATGTGTACCCTGCCCTGACATGGCCCCTTCATAAAGATGCCAAGGTTTAATGGCTGTCCCTTCTTCGTCACATATCACTACCTGTATTTTAGTGGCTAAGCGACCCAAATCGTACAACAAGGCTGCTGAAAAAATAGCATAACGAAGCATTGCCTGTGCTAACACAACTTCTTTCGTTTCGCCCTGCTGTTGTGTCTGCATATGACCAAAATAACCGCGACTCAGGGCCAATGCGCGCACTGCTCGCTCCAAACCATGATCTAACAACCCTCCTGCATAAGGAAAATGCCCCCCTTTTGTCTCTGGCAACTGTTGAACAAACTCGGCAAAACAATGCACCAATTTTAGGTACAAAGCTTGGTATTCTTTTGGGGGTAATTGAGATAAAGAAGGCAGTACCTTTAATAATTGCTGACGGCGTTCTGTCTCTAGCAAGGCTTCCGCTGATAAAATAGGTAATAAAGCAGGGGGGGCCGCCGTACCCGTCTTTCCATGCTTATGTAAAATTTGTCGCGCATCACGAAACATATAGCCCCCTAATATTTTATTAACCTTTCCCTATTAAAATACGTCTATATTCAAAAAAGGCTCATACCACCATGCCATTTAAGCTCCGTTTACTGCATTTGCCTGACGAATTACTTGATCTCATCGCAAGAAAAGCCCTTCTCCTTGAGCCATCCGTCCAAAACCTACACGGGGTATTGCAGTTAGCCGGCGTCAACCGACGATTTCATCGCATTATCCAAGATCCTTCTTTTCTGACTTTTCTTGATTATACATTCTTTCCCGACACTTTTAAGAAAACTTCCCCTCCTAAAAAGGTAATGGGGTTATCAGAATTAAAAAAAGATTATGAAACAGAACGTTTCTTCAAAACAAGTCGCGTTTTAAAAGGCCGTATCGGAAGGCGCTGGGCCATTGACTGCTCTCCCCAGTCTTTCCTCCATAAACTCTTAGTTGGCATATTTGCCGCCAGTTTTCACGGGAACAAAACCGCCCTCATCAAGCAAATTCTCGAGCTACTGACACTGTACCCGGAAGATCCGTCTGCCCTACCCGACAATATCACTTTTTTTCACCCAAAGAATTTCTTCGATTTTTCAATCCATTACTCCAACAAAAATGAAGACACTATCCTCACGCTCCTTAATCGTCCAAGGGATTGGGATGGCTATTACACAAGACAAGCTTGTCTTAATGAATTGTTTTCACACTATCTTGCATCTACATCTACCATATACCCCCCCGATTTAGAGGCACATCTCTACGCAACTGTCGCCTACCGTCAACTTCAAAGCACAGACCTTGCTTTTTCAAACGAAAACAAAGATCGTCTTCTTCGTATTTTTTATTACGCGATACAAGCACGCTGTTATACACTGATTGACGATTTAATTAAAAACGCTAATTCCCACTGGCTTACTTCTTTACTCACAGAACAACCCTCGTTTGACGATGAACCCGGCTTGCATTTAGCCCTCACAGAAAGAACGCCCGCCCTAGTAGAACGATTAATACGGGCTACTGTTTCACTGAAAAATAAACACCTATTTTTTACTACTTGCCTAGCAACAAGATTTAATGTTTTTCAAAAATTAGTCCATAACCTTGACCTATCCTCATTCAAAATTGCCTGGTACAGCCTTGATGAACAAGATAGAAAAAACTTGCTTATTCAAATCAATTCACCTCTTCCTGAAGTAAAACCCTTACTTCAATTTACCATTCCTTATAATCACATTCCATTCATTGATTTCATTTTAGAAGAAGCACGCGCACTCAGGGTAGATATTTTGGAAATAGCAGATTTCCAGGGTGTCACACCACTTATGCAAGCTACTGCCTATGCTGACGATAAAAACAATGAAGCGCTCCAATCTCTTGCCATTTATCTCCTTCAACAAGCAAAAGACAACTCACAAATCCAACGCATGCTCACCGCCACCGACAACCAACATAAAACAAGCTTAATGAGGGCACACGAATCACTCTTGAACAACGCCAGACATATTCATACTTTATTAATTTCAGCTAAGAATGCAGACCCTTCCCATGTTTTCATCTCTCAACAACTGACACAACCTGATGCTCATGGAAACAATACATTCCATCTAGCCGCTCTCTATAAAAAAACAGACCACATTCTCACTATGTTAAAAATAATTAATTTGCTCCCTGAAAAACTCAGCTTACTTAAACAGCTCTTACTGGCCACCAACACAAAAGGTAACACCGTATTTTTCTACTGCGCTGAATTTGGTTTATTATCCGTAACACGCTCTTTGCTTCAGTTGAGCGAGCACATTCCTGAACTGACTCACGCACCTTGGGAACAGCCTAATACACTGGGCATCAATGCTAAAACACTGCTCGCCACACCGC
>JACREE010000055.1 GCA_016218405.1 Gammaproteobacteria bacterium | reverse complement strand
GCGGTGGGATCAAAACCTGCTTTGATGCGCAAAGGTTTGTTTTGCTTTAAGCGTTCACGCAGTTCTTCTTCGAGTAAGATTTCAGCTGTCCCTCGTTTGATGAGTTCAAATTCATTGTTTTCTGATAACATGACGTTTCTCCAAAAAGATGGGATCTATTTAACGGGATTTTTATATACTCCTTGTACCCGAAGGGACTGGATTTTGAGGAAGTATTTTTTGTAAGGTAAAATTCTTTCTCGAACGAGTAATAGCCCGTTCTATTGCGAGCGAGAGAAAGTTTTACCTTACAAAAAAGACAAAGTCAAAACGAGTATCTTCGGGTATAAGGAGTATATATATGTCTAATTTATATATAGGGTTAATGTCGGGCACGAGTTTAGATGGGATTGATGCGGCGATCGTGGATTTTTCTCAGGCTAAGCCGCAATTGGTCGCCTCTTATTTCGAGCCTTATGAAAAAAAGTTTAAAGAACAACTCTTTTTGTTGACCCAGCCGGGTTCAAATGAAATAGATAGAATGGGGCGAATGGATAGAATCTTGGGTGAGCGTTTTGCCTATGCCACATTAAAGTTATTGGCGAAAAGTGGGTTGCCGAAATCGGCGATCCGGGCGATAGGCAGTCACGGTCAGGCACTTCGTCACCGCCCTGTGGGTGCACACGCTTTTACGCTTCAAATTACCGATCCAAATACTTTGGTGAGTATCACGGGTATACCCACAGTCAGTGATTTTAGGCGAGCAGATGTGGCTCAAGGTGGACAGGGAGCGCCCTTGGCGCCGGGGTTTCATCAAGTCCTTTTTGCTGATCCACAAGAAGTGCGGGTTGTTCTTAATTTAGGGGGGATCGCCAATATTACGGTTTTGGATCCGCGCTCACCCGTGACGGGATTTGACACGGGGCCTGCTAATCGTTTATTGGACGATTGGATACACGTTTGTTTAGGTAAATCGCATGATGAAGGGGGCGCATTTGCACAGCAAGGCTCGGTGAATGAAGCTTTATTAGCCCATTTTTTAGAGGAACCTTATTTTTCATTGCCTCCCCCCAAAAGCACAGGTCGTGAATGTTTTGATTTGAATTGGCTATATCAAAAATTGGATGCATTTTCGGGTGCGCAGCTTGCTCCTGAAGTGGTGCAGGCCACCTTGGCGAGCTTGACGGCGCAGAGTGTCGCTCAAGCCATCAAACAAGCTGCGCCTGATGCGGCCTGTGTGATTGTGTGTGGTGGTGGGGTACATAACCATCATCTGATGGCTTGCCTCAAAACAGCCCTGCCTGGGCGCGTTGTGGGGTCTTCGGCCCAATGGGGCTTTGATCCAGACTGGATGGAGGCGGCAGCCTTTGCTTGGTTGGCAAAACGACGTTTGGAAAACCAACCGGGTAATATTCCTAGCGTGACGGGTGCGAAAAAAGCGGTTGTATTGGGTGGGATTTGGGGGGGTTAGAGAAAAACGTGTTCAAATTGAGTGGTTTTGTATAAAATACGCTCCAATTATGGCTGGAATTGAATTTTTAGGTTTATTTTGCTTTTTTTCAGATGAACTAAACTCAATAAGAACCGGCTATTCACCCACGGGGAGCGCCCATGAAATACTTGGCCTTTGCGGTAATCAGTAAACCTCAAACAAAGCTGGTTTATGACTTGTCCAAGTTTATCCAGGCTGCAGGTTGTAATATTTTAGAAATGCGTTGGGTGACCTTGGGAAAAGAAGGGGTAGGCAGTTATTTACTGTCGGGTAATTGGAATGCTATTGCCAAGTTAGAGGTGGGTTTTCCTCACTTTGAACGTAAACATGAGATAACGATTATTCCTCGACGTGTTGAATTAACTGAACCTCATGCAGATCGTCTTCCCTATACGGTTTATGTCACCTCACAAGATCGTGCAGGAATTTTTGAAGATGTGATGGGTTTTTTAACTTCAGAAGATGCAGAGATCATTGAAGTGAATGCTTACACTTATGTGGGGCGGTTCACAAAAGCGCCGATGGCGTCATTAACCATTGCCTTGTCTTTACCCGCTTCCTTGTTAATTAGTGATTTTCGCGAGCGATTTATCGTATTTTGCGACGAATTGAATTTGGATGCGACCTTGGAGCCGGATAAGGGATAATTTATATTTGTAACAGCTCATCCCCCCACCCTCCGGGGCAGGGTCCATATATGACGGCCCGGAGGGGCGGGTTGTTACAAATCCTAAGCCACTTTCACGCTTTCTATTTGTGCTCTCAACTTACTTAAATCATCAATCAGTGATTGAGCCCGCTCTTTTTCTTTTTTAACGATTTCAACCGGCGCTTTCTCAACGTAGGCTGGGTTGGACAGTTTTGTTTGGCAGCGCAGTAATTCAGTTTCTAATTTTGAAATTTCTTTTTCGAGCCGCTGTTGCTCCTGTATTTTGTCGATAAAATCACTCATGGGAACAAACAAGGTCATGCCATTAGCTAAACCCGTGATGCTGGCAGGGAGCGTATGAGCATCTTCATGCCAAATGAGATCAGTCAATCGAGCCAGTGTCATGATAAAAGGTTTGAATTGTTCGAGTCTGGCTTTATTTTCTGATTTATCTGAGATGACATAAACAGTAATTTGTTTTCCAGGTGAGATATTACTTTGTGAACGAAGTGTACGCAGGGAAGTAATAATTTCTTTTAACCAATTTGCATTTTCAATGGCGCTTGGATCAATTAACGAAGAATCAACCTCAGGATAAGCGCTTAACATGATGCTTGTTTCGGTTTGAGGTAAGTATGTTTTCGTTTTTTGCCAAATTTCTTCTGTGATAAAAGGCATAATAGGGTGGAGCAAGCGTACAATTTGATCCAAAACAAACACCAAGGTATAACGCGTTGCTTCGTGAGTTTGTTTTTCATTTTCATGGGTTAAGATAGGTTTGGCAAATTCCAGGTACCAATCACAAAATTCATTCCACACAAACTCATAGAGTGTGTTAGCAAATAAATCGAAGCGATATTCATTAATGAAGGTATGACAAGCTGAAATGGTTTGTTGGAGTTGCGCTAAAATATAGCGATCGACGAAATTAAATTGAACCGGTTTTTGTGGCGCGGGAAATTTTTCAATATTTAAAAATACAAAACGTGCTGCATTCCACAATTTATTACAAAAATTTCGATAGCCTTCTACTCTGGCTAAATCAAAATTAATATCTCGTGTAGTAGAAGCAAGAGAACAAAATGTAAAACGTAAAGCATCGGTACCTAAGGAAGGAATGCCATTAGGGTAATGTCGCTTTGTTTGTTCTTCAATGCGTTTCGCCATGGCAGGTTGCATTAAACCTTGAGTTCGTTTTGCAGTGAGGGTGGCTAAATCAATGCCATCAATAATGTCGAGAGGATCCAGCACATTACCTTTTGTTTTCGACATTTTCTGCCCTTCAGCATCACGAATTAAGCCATGAATATAAACGTGATGAAAGGGAATATTATCCATAAATTTTAGGCCGAACATAATCATGCGTGCGACCCAGAAAAAGATGATGTCAAAGCCTGTGATGAGCACATTGCTTGGATAAAATGTTTTTAAGTCATCCGTTTTTTGTGGCCAACCCAGCGTAGAGAAAGGCCATAAAGCAGAAGAAAACCACGTGTCGAGCACATCATTATCTTGGTTTAATAAAAGTGAGTCGGGGAGATGATGTTTTTCTCGAACGTCTTTTTCATTTTTCCCCACGTAAATATTGCCTTTTTCATCATACCAAGCAGGAATACGGTGTCCCCACCAAAGTTGCCGACTAATGCACCAGTCTTGTAAATTCTCCATCCAGTGAAAATAAGTATTGGACCAATTGTCAGGTACAAATTGAATTTTTCCTTTTTTCACCACATCCAAGGCGGGTTCACCCAAAGGCGCTATTTTAACGAACCATTGATCAGTAAGATAAGGTTCAATGATGTCATGTGAGCGGTCTCCACGCGGTATTTTCAAACGATGCTTTTCTTCTTTTGCAAATAAGTTTTCTTTTTTTAAGTCTTCAATTATTTTTTTTCTTGCGACGAAACGATCCAAGCCCTGATAAGCAGGCGGCACGTTTTCATTCAGGCTTGCTTGGGGCGTTAAAATATTTAACAAGGGGAGTTGATGTCGTTGTGCTATAGCATAATCATTAAAATCATGTGCGGGTGTGATTTTAACAACGCCCGTTCCAAACGCAGGATCAACAAAATCATCAGCAATAATAGGAATATTTCGATGGCTGATGGGCACTAAAACGGAATGCCCAATAAACGATTGGTAGCGTTCATCTTTAGGATTAACAGCCAAGGCGACATCACCCAATAATGTTTCGGGACGCGTGGTAGCGATAGTTAAATGTTGAGTGGTGTCATGTGCTAAAGGATAATGTATGTACCAAAGAAAACCCTCTTCTTCGGTGTATTCTACTTCTAAATCACTGACGGCCGTAAGCAGCTTGGGATCCCAATTAACCAAACGTTGTCCGCGATAAATTAATCCTTCTTCATGAAGTTTGATGAACACGGTATTCACTGCATCAGATAAACCTTGATCCAAAGTGAAGCGTTCGCGAGACCAATCGATAGAAAGACCCAGGCGTCTCATTTGTTTTGTGATTTGATCGCCTGAGTTTTTTTTCCATTCCCAAATTTTTTCGACAAAAGCTTCTCTTCCTATCTCGTGGCGAGAAATGTTTTCAAGCAAAAGATTGCGTTCAACCACCATTTGCGTCGCAATGCCGGCGTGATCGGTGCCGCCTTGCCATAATACCTTATCCCCCATCATGCGATGATAACGAATCAAAATATCCATGAGTGTTTGTTGAAAACCATGGCCCATGTGCAACACACCCGTGACATTGGGCGGAGGTAATGGGATGCAGTAAGGCTTGCCTGTGCCACGCGGTTTAAAATAACCTTCTTTTTCCCAAAGAGGATACCAGTGTGATTCGATTGTTTTTGGATCGTAAGTTTTTTGCATAAAATCTCAGATAGCGTTAGTGTGTAATTGAAAGCCTAGGGTTCGGTAATGTTGATATTTTTTTCTTGCGAGTGATTTTTCTGTTTCTTCTGATGAAACAATTTCAACGACGCGTGGGAATTGTTCGCAGAAATCAGGTACGCTGTCCGTCAGATTAATTAATACATCTTGTTTTGACTGAGGCTTAATGCTGCCAATCAAAATAGGTGCAGAACTCGTGATGTCTAGCGTATAACATTGATGGGGTAGAAAACTCACGTCATTGAATGTCCATAAATAATGATCCCACTCTTTTGTCTTTTCTGTGTGTTGTACATATAAATAAGTGGATAATTTTTTTTGATAAATTTTTTGTAATAAACGACACGTGAAAGTGCGAATTTCAGCTTGTGGTGTATTAAGTAAATAAAAATCAGCGCGCACGGTTAAATAAAAACTCCATGAGTAAAGGAATAGGGCGACCCGTTGCCGTTTTATTTTTTCCTGATATCCAAGCTGTGCCGGCAATGTCTAAATGGGCCCAACGATAGGCGTGGGTAAAGCGCGAAAGCAAACAGGCGGCCGTGATGCTTTTTCCCCCTTCGCTACCAATATTAGCCATGTCTGCAATATTACTTTTAATTTGTTCTTGATATTCATCCCAAAGAGGTAAGCGCCAAACACGATCCCAACTTTTTTCACCCGCTGCACAAAGTGCTTCAGCTAACTTATCATCAGTTGTGAATAAACCCGACGCTTTGTCACCGAGTGCAACGATAATGGCGCCTGTGAGCGTGGCAATATCAATGACTGTGTCGGGTTTAAATCGTTCTACATAAGTGAGCGCATCAGATAAAATCACGCGACCTTCTGCATCAGTATTGAGTATTTCAATGGTTTGCCCAGAAAGGGTTGTCACCACATCACCTGGTTTATAGGCTTTTCCCGAGGGCATATTTTCGGTGCATGCCATGATACCGACTAAATTTAAAGGAAGTTTTAAGCTGGCAGCAGCACTCATGACGCCCAATACGGTGGTTGCACCACACATGTCATAACGCATTTCGTCCATACCTGCGCCAGGTTTCAGTGAAATCCCACCTGAATCAAACGTAACCCCTTTTCCAACCAGTGCTAAAGGAGCCTGTTCTGCGTTTGTGCCTTGATATTCAAGTACAATAAATTTGGGTGGTTCTTGGCTGCCACGCGCGACAGCTAAAAAAGCCTGTAAACCTAGTTGTGCCAATTCTGCTTCTTCCAAAACGGTGGTTTTCAAACCGGGTATGGCTTGAGAGGCGGATAAAGCTTGCTCAGCCAGGTGGTGAGGTGTGCAGATGTTACTGGGTAAATTGCCTAAGTCACGCGCTTGTTTAACTGCTTTAGCTACAATGAGGGCGCGTTCAAGGATGGCTTGAGCGTTGGGCAATTTTTCGGGTATAAAAAGTGCGAGGGTTTGTAAGGTGGGGAGTGGGTCTTGAGTCGATTTAAATTGATCAAATCGATACAGCGCTTGTTCTAAGGTTAATACGGCTTGATATAACGACCACTCAGATAAGTCCGGGGTAGGTTGCGTTGATTCAGGTAGGCAAATACAGCAAGTGTGGATACCCAAAGACGTGATTTCACTCGCAATGCAGCTAAAAACCCGTTGAAATTGAGTGGGTGTAAATTTAGGGTGTGTGCCGCACCCCACTAATAATAAACGAGAAAACCCATTTTTTTCAGAAATTGGAAGGTAAAATAAACGAGTTTGTGCCAGTTTACCCGTAAAATCGCCCGCTTCTCGCGAATGAGCGATAACTCCCCCTGAGATTTCATTAAGGGTTTGTCCTAAGCTCGTTAAGGGTGCATTTTCCCACACGGGCAAGACAAGACAGTCATCGGGTTGATTCAAAGCAAGTTCATTTTTTATGGTATAATGCATGGTTTTTCCTGAAAAGAGGGATACCTCAAATTCAAGGAGTATATCCTGAAACCATTCATTTTTTAAGCCCATGATTATCCAACGCTATTTAACAAAAGAAGTGGTTTCGACGTTGCTGTCTGTGACGTTAATTCTGCTTTTTATTTTTGTGAGTAATCAATTTGTTCGCTATTTAGGTGATGCAGCGGCGGGTAAGTTGTTAGGCTCTGTTTTATTTCGTCTCATGTTATTTCAAATTCCTTATTTATTAGGATTTTTACTCCCTTTGGGTTTGTTTTTGGGGATTTTGTTGAGTTACGGCCGTTTATACAGCGAAAATGAAATGACGGCTTTGGCGAGTTGTGGGTTTAGTCGAAAACAATTGATAAAAGCAAGCTGTTGGATTGCACTGGGCGTGACCTTGGTGGTGTCTTTTTTAACGTTGTGGTTAGGGCCACGTTTATTGGTTTATAAAGATAAACTCATCGCAGAATCACAAGGTGCAACCGTGATACAAACACTGATGCCTGGGCGTTTTCAAGCAGATGCCTCAGGGCACCAAGTGTATTACGTAGAAGAGGTGAGTCGTGATCATGAGCATCTCAATAATATTTTTGTGGCCCAACAGAAAAAAGAAGAAGGTGTGTACCCAACGTTGGGTCAGTGGACCATTATTGCGGCGCAGGGTGGATATGTCATGCGCGATCAGCGTACCCAGGATCAGTTTTTAGTGGCGACTAAAGGATTTCGTTATATGGGTACACCGGGTTCAGCTGATTTTCACATTGGTCAATTTGAAGAATACGGAGTGAGAATTGCCACACATGAATTATCTAAACGCAATCAAGTAGAAGAACTCAGTTTTAAAGATTTATTGAAAGAAGTACGCGAAGGGAATCCCTTAGCTTATGCAGAATCACAGTGGCGTTTCGCTATGCCTTTAGCCACTTTGCTGTTGGCATTGTTAGCGGTTCCTTTGAGTGAATTAAAACCGCGTCAAGGTCGATATGCCAAAATTTTTCCTTCGTTGCTCATTTTTATGGTGTACGCCAACATGTTATTCGTTTCGCGTACCTGGTTAGAAAAAGGCACTATCTCACCTTGGTTAGGAACCTGGATGATTCATGGTGCTTTGCTTTTGTTGGTTATCGTGTTGTTACTTAATCTTCCCCAGCGCTGGCAGGCTAAACGTTCAAAGTTAGCGTCAGGATCGTCATCATGAAATTATTACAAAACTATATTGGTAAAACGATTATTGTTTCTACATTACTTGTTATTTTAGTGGTGCTTGCACTTCAACTTTTTGTGAATTTCGTGGGAGAGTTGCGTGATATTGGCCAGGGAGATTATGGGCCTTTTCAGGCATTAATTTACGTCATATTAGGCTTGCCACAAGCGATTTATTCGTTTTTTCCTATGGCAGCTATGTTGGGTGTGATGGTAGGTTTGGGTACCTTGGCCATGCATAATGAATTGATGATATTGCGTGTGAGCGGTGTGTCCATTGCGCAAGTTTCTGTGATGGTGTTGAAAACGGTTTTTTTGATGATCGTGGTGGTGACATTAATGGGGGTGTTTGTGGCGCCACAATTAGTGCATTGGGCAGAAAGAGAAAAAGGTTTGCAAACCAGTGGTGGGCAAGCCATCACAACACAACAAGGAACGTGGTTGAAAAATGGAAATAAATTTATTCATGTTCAAGCTATTTTACCTGGCGGTCGTTTGCAGGGCGTGACTTCTTATACGTTTTCCCCCACGCATCAATTGCAAAGCGTTAATTTTTCTCCAAAAGTGAATTACGACAGCCATCGTTGGTATTTTCATGAGGTGGTGGAGAGTCGTTTTTTTGATGATCATGTTGAAACAAAACACGTGAAGGAGGAAACGCTTGATTTGGTATTAAATCCTGCCTTTATTCATGCCGCAGAAGAAGAGCCAAAAGAATTAACTTTGACAAAGTTATATAAGTTTATCGCTTATCAACGTTCTAATGGGATGCATGCGAATGAATACTTATTGGTTTTTTGGCAGAGATTGATGCAACCCATCGCGAGTCTTGTCATGATTTTCTTGGCGATTCCTTGCATTTTTGGTCCCTTGCGTTCTGCCACAGTGGGGCTACGTATGATAGCAGGGATTGCGATCGGTTTTGGATTTTATATTGTTAATGCACTCTTTGGCCCGATGAGTATTGTATATCAATTCCCCCCATTTTTTGCAGCGGCTCTTCCTTCTATTTTGTTTTTTCTGGCGGGGGTGTGGATGATGAGGAGGGTGCGTTGATGTATACTTTACACGCCTGAGTTTTTGGTTTTTTAGCGCTCAACCAGGGTTCAGATTGACTGTTAAAAAATGTGCGCATAGTTATTTCATATGCAAACATTTTTTAGCAGTTAAGATGGGCCCTGGCTGGGATGCTAAAAAACCAAAAACTCAGGCGTGTAAAGTATATCACAGCTTAATTTTTTTAAATTTAATGCGATGTGGTGAAGCGGCGTCTGCGCCAAGGCGGCGGATGCGATCGGCTTCGTAGTCAGCGTAATTGCCTTCAAACCACACCACTTTACTGTCACCTTCGAAAGCAAGCATGTGTGTGGCGACACGATCTAAAAACCAGCGGTCATGCGAGATGACAACGGCGCAACCCGGGAAGGTGAGTAAGGCTTCTTCAAGTGCACGTAAGGTTTCGATATCCAAATCATTGGTGGGTTCGTCTAAGAGTAAGACATTGCCGCCGCTTCGCAATAATTTTGCTAAGTGAACACGGTTGCGCTCTCCACCTGAGAGGTCTTTAATGAATTTTTGTTGATCATTTCCTTTAAAGTTAAATCGTCCTACATAAGCACGAGAAGGCATTTGAAAATTACCTACGGTGATATAATCTAAGCCTTCAGAAATTTCTTCCCAAACTGTTTTGTTACCATTGAGTGTGTCACGACTTTGGTCTACATGGGCGAGTTTGAGTGTGTCACCAAAACGAATTTGTCCTTCGTCGGAAGTCTCTTGTTGCGCTAACATTTTAAAAAGAGTCGTTTTACCTGCGCCATTAGGCCCGATAATCCCTACGATCCCTCCTTTGGGTAGGCTAAAATGTAAGTCATCGATTAATAAGCGATCACCGAAACCTTTTTTAAGTCCTGCCACTTCGACGACGAGGTCCCCTAATCGAGGTCCGGGTGGAATATATAATTCCTGTGTTTCATTTCTTTTTTGGAATTCTTGTGAATTTAATTCTTCAAATCGTGCGAGACGTGCTTTGTTTTTGGCATGACGTCCCTTAGGGTTAGTGCGCACCCATTCCAACTCTGCTTTAATGCTTTTTTGTCGTGCGTCTTCTTGTCTTTCTTCTGTTTCAAGACGCTTTTCTTTTTGTTCTAACCAAGAGGTATAGTTACCTTCAAAGGGAATGCCGTGACCTCGGTCTAACTCTAAAATCCATCCCGCCACATTATCAAGGAAGTAACGATCATGAGTGACAGCGATGACGGTACCTTCGTATTGTTTTAAAAACTGTTCCAGCCAAGCAACGCTTTCGGCATCCAAGTGGTTGGTGGGTTCATCAAGCAATAACACATCTGGTTTAGATAAGATCAATTTAGCTAATGCGACGCGGCGCTTTTCACCCCCTGATAATTTTTTAATATCTGCATCATAGGGCGGTAAACGTAATGCATCGGCGGCAATTTCAATGAAGCGATCCAGCTCCCACCCATTGCTTGCATCGATAGCTGTTTGTAATTCTCCCTGCTCATGAAGCAACTGATTCATTTCTTCATCACTCATGGGTTCGCCAAATTTCATGCTGATTTCATTGTAGCGATCTAAGAGAGATTTAACCTCCGCCACGCCCTCTTCTAAGTTTTCTTTTACCGTTTTGTTAGGATCAAGCTGGGGTTCTTGAGGGAGATAACCTATTTTAAGTGAACGCGTAGGACAAGCTTCCCCGACGAAGTCTTTATCAGCCCCCGCCATAATGCGCAGTAAAGTGGATTTGCCCGAGCCATTCAAACCCAGCACGCCGATTTTGGCGCCGTAATAAAAAGAAAGGGAAATATTTTTTAAAATTTCGCGTTGTGGAGGGACAATTTTTCCAACACGATGCATCGTATAAATAAATTCGGGTGTGCTCATAGGGGTAAAGTTGAAAGGTGAGTGAGTTAAAGAGGGGGTATTATACCCATCGTACGTCAAGATGCGAATCCTCGAACTGAATTACCCCTATCTCGCCACTAACAAACATGTTCCGGTTTTTTCGTCTTCAGATCGTGGCGATCTCTGGGACATTTCAGCTCGATCTCTTCGCATTTAGACATCAACCGAAGCACTGAGTGCGTTTTCTTCAATGAAGGCGCGTCGCGGGTCGACTTGATCACCCATCAGTGTAGTGAACATTTCTTCTGCTGCTACAGCATCTTCAATGGTCACTTGGAGCATGCGTCGAGTGTGGGGATCCATGGTCGTTTCCCACAGTTGGTCAGGATTCATTTCCCCCAAACCTTTGTAGCGCTGCACGATAAGCCCTCGTCGAGAATCGTCGATGAGCCAAGTTAAAGCTGATTTAAAATCACCGACCTCAATGCGTTTTTCCGCTTTTTTGATGAAACTATGAGGCGTAATAATATGTTTGAGTTTTTTTCCGAGTTCAACTAAAGAGCGGTATTCAGGTGAAGCAAAAAAATCACGCGTGAGTAAATATTGATGTTCAACGCTATGTACTTTTGTTGTCACTAAAATAACAAAAGTGGCTTGTTCGGGATTGTTCTGATGACTAATTTGATAACTTATTCCTGCAGATTTAAGTTCATCCAGGCGTGTTTGCAATTGTGCTCCCCAGTTTTTTACCGTATTTTCTTCGCTGAGTTGTTCGGGCATGAGGCTGGGCAAATAAATGAGTTGTTCCAAGACAGCGCTAGGGTAGCGTCGTGCAAGCCGTGAAATGGTATCCATCACGGTTTGATGTTGACGAGCGATTTGTTTAAAAGGTTCGCCTGTCAGTGCAGGGCTGTTTTCTTCTGTAAAAAAGGCGACATCATCCAGTGCAAGTTCAATGAGGTAATGCTGAAGTGAATCCTCATCTTTTATGTATTGTTCCTGTTTGTTACGTTTCACCTTGAATAAAGGAGGTTGTGCGATATAAATATAACCGCGCTCAACTAATTCAGGGAGTTGGCGATAAAAGAAAGTTAACAATAAGGTACGAATATGTGATCCATCAACGTCGGCATCTGTCATGATGATGATGCGATGGTAGCGTAATTTACTAATATCATATTCTTCGCGGCCAATGCCACAGCCAAGGGCTGTAATCAATGTGCCGATTTCTGCTGAGCTGATCATCTTATCGAAACGTGCTTTTTCAACGTTAAGGATTTTTCCTTTTAAAGGAAGGATCGCTTGATTTTTGCGATTTCGCCCTTGTTTTGCAGAGCCGCCTGCTGATTCACCTTCAACGAGATAAAGTTCAGATAAAGCCGGATCACGTTCTTGGCAATCGGCCAATTTACCTGGCAAGCCCGCGATGTCGAGCGCACTTTTGCGTCGCGTCATTTCTCTGGCTTTGCGTGCTGCTTCACGTGCGCGCGCTGCATCAATAATTTTGGCAACGATAGCTTTCGCTTCAAGTGGTTTTTCTAAGAGAAATTCCTCTAATTTTTCTGAGATGGTTGATTCCACAACAGGTTTGACCTCAGATGAAACCAATTTATCTTTTGTTTGAGATGAAAACTTAGGGTCGGGTACTTTGACGGAGAGTACGGCGGTTAAACCTTCTCGTGCGTCGTCGCCCGTCGTTTCTACTTTAAATTTCTTGGCCAAGCCTTCTGCTTCAATATATTGATTCAAGGTGCGCGTCAGTGCACCACGAAAACCTGCTAAATGGGTGCCCCCATCGCGCTGAGGGATATTATTGGTGAAACAAAAAATGGTTTCTTGGAAGCCATCGTTCCACTGCATGGCAACTTCTACAATAATGCCGTCTTTTTCATGAACAAAATGAAAAATAGAGGGATTGACAATGGTTTTGTTTTTATTCAAATGCTCAACAAATGCTCTTATCCCGCCCTCATACTTGAAAGTATCACTTTTGCCTGTTCGTTCATCTTTTAAATAAATACAAACACCCGAATTGAGAAAAGAGAGCTCACGCAAACGTTTGGCGAGAATTTCATAGTGAAATTGAATATTAGAAAAAATGCTCGGGCTGGGAATAAAGCGAACTTCTGTGCCCGTTTCAGTGGTGTTGCCGGTGACCTTGAGGGGGGCTAGCGGCGTGCCCAAATTATAAATTTGCTCGTGAATTTTGCCTTCTCGATAAATCTTTAAATATAATTCATCAGAAAGTGCGTTAACGACCGAAACCCCTACTCCGTGCAAACCGCCTGAGACCTTATAAGAATTGCTGTCGAATTTACCCCCTGCATGCAGAATGGTCATGATGACTTCGGCGGCGGAACGATTTTCTTCTGCGTGGATATCAACCGGAATGCCGCGTCCATTGTCTCGAACCGTCACTTCATTATCGGCATGAATGGTCACCCAAATGGCATTACAGTGGCCTGCCAGGGTTTCGTCAATGGCGTTATCCACCACTTCAAAGACCATATGATGCAAACCCGTACCATCGTCTGTGTCACCAATGTACATGCCAGGGCGTTTTCTAACAGCATCTAAGCCCTTCAGAACTTTAATGTTAGACGAATCATAGGTTCCGTTGGTATTAGTCATTTTTGTCCCATTTCCTGCGTTGCAAAGTAGGTGATTATACCCTATTTTGCTTAGATTTTCTAAGAGGGTGGTGTGAGAGATGGGCTTTCATGAAAGTGTTCCACGTGGAACACTTTCATGGCATTGGGAGGGAAAAGTGTGTGAAAGACGGCGTTTTGTTCGAGTGAGCTGATGAATAGTTGTGCCTCTATATCGTAAAGTAAGTTGCATACTCGTTTTAAGTTGGATTGATCCAATTCAGCGGCTAAATCATCCAGTAAATAGGCGCAATGGATGCCTAGATGTTGTTTTAGCAGGATGCCTTGAGCTAATAAAAGTGCGCATGCCACGAGTTTCTGTTGTCCTCGAGATAAAATGTCTTTTGCGGGAATGTTGGCTACTTTGATTTTTAGATCGGCTCGATGAGGACCGGCATGGGTTCTACCCCGCTGCTGATCTTTGGGATAGTTTACTTCTAATATTTCGCTCAAAGGCTGTGCTATATCCCAGCCTGGAAAGTAACGGAGTGATAAGTTTTGTATTTTTGGCAGGAATTCTTTGATAAGTTGAAGAAAAATAGGTTCAAATAGGCAGTAATAATGTTGATTCATCGTCAAAAGTGCAAGTGCATAGTGTTCTAATTGCTTATCCCAGCTCTTGATGAGAGTTTTTGCCCCCTTTTTTAAGGCGGCATTTCGTTGTTTTAAAATACGTGTCGTTAGCTTCCAGGTTTCCCAAAATTGATGTTCCACGTGGAACGTTCCCCAGTTTAAAAGGTGACGACGATATTTGGGACCACCGATTAAAAGATTAAAACTATCAGGGTTGATGAGGCGTAAAGGAAAAAGAGAGGCCAGTGAGCCAGCGTTAGCCACATTTTGTTGGTTTAGCACAAGGACAGTAGGGCTGTTTCGTTGTCGCTGAACCCCTATTGAAAAAGGAAAGCCGGGTTTTTCAACTACGCCATAAATGTGGGTGGTTTCGGCGCCTTGTTGGATGATCCGGTTGGAAAGTGTGCTTCTGAATGATTTTCCTGTGCCTAAATGATAGATGGCTTCAAGTAGATTTGTTTTTCCGCTGCCATTAGGGCCGACAATGAGGTTAACTCTGGGGTGAGGTATAAACGATAAGGTCTTAAAATTACGATAGGAAAGGAGTTTTAGCTGGGTGAGGTGCATTAAAGCCTCATGGGCATAACAACATATCGCCCACCCTTTCCTTCTGTACTTTCTAAAATGATACCATTGTCTGCATCGGAGAAGGTTATTTTGACATGAGTGTGATCGATGGCATTTAGCGCTTCCAAAAGATAGCTGACGTTAAAACCTATTTCCAAATTGTCCGCTGTTTGCTCATGAATGGCGACTTCTTGCTCGGCCTCTTCTTGTTCAGGGTTTTTGGTGACCAGCTTGAGTGTTTGCGGGCAAATTTGAACCCGAGCTCCGCGGTATTTTTCACTGGTTACAACTGCAATGCAGTTGAGTGCTTGTTGGAGTTGTTCTCTGTCCGTAGTCAAAAATTTCTCTGAAGGTCGAGGAATAACTTTACGGTAATCGGGGTAGCGTCCATCAATCAATTTAGTAATGAGTGTATAATCAGCGGAAGTTATCTTAAAAAACTGCTTAGCCAGGTGTAAGGTCAGAGTTTCATCACCCTCTTGGAATAAACGCAGTATTTCCATGACGGCTTTACGTGGAATGATAGATTGAATGGAAGGGGTGCCCTCACTTAAATTTGATGTGGTAGAAAGATGTTGGCTTAATGCAAGACGGTGGCCATCCGTGGCAACGACTTTTATTTCGCCTGATTGACTGAGTTCGAATAAGGCGCCATTTAAAAAGTAACGCACATCTTGTAAGGCCATGGCAAAATGAGTTTGCTTGAAAAGCGCTTGGAGTTGTGCAGCATTCACTTGAATTTGTTGATCTGCCTCGGTTGTTTCAATGTGAGGAAATTCATGGGCTGGCAGGGTGGATAAATTGAAGCGAGCCTTGCCTGATTTTACGGTAAGTCTTTGATTTTCATGGGTAAATTCTATATCATTGCCTTCGGGCAAGGCGCGACAGATGTCTAGTAGCTTTCGAGCGGGAGCCGTAAAGCAGCCATCTTCTGTTGCATGTTCAAGTGCCAATCTTGCTGTTAATTCAACTTCTGAGTCAGTACCCGTTAAAATACAGGTTTGATTTTTAAGCGTAATTAAAATTTGAGATAAGATAGGAAGCGTGTGGCGTTTTTCTGCGACCCCCGCAACGAGAGCGAGTGGTTTAAGTAGTGCTTCGCGGGAAACAATAAACTTCATGGTAACTCCTTAAGGTCACAGAACAACAAGAACATCCCAGATTTAATCAGATTTTAAAATAAAGGTGAAATTTATATAACTATGCGGGAACTTCAGACTAAAATTTTTACAGGGAGTCGAACGCTTACCTATCCTAATTTTTGGGATATTGTGGCATTGAGCACGCTTTTAGCGGCCTTAGTGTTGGTGGCGTGGGGTGCTAAACAGATGGCGGTGCCTTATCACGTCGGGCAAACCTTGCCGTTGTCACTCGATCCTCATTATTTACCGCGCTATGCCTTATTTACTTTTTTAAGAATGAGTGTGGCTTTGCTGTTTTCTTTGTTATTTACGTTTGTATTTGCAACCTGGGCCGCAAAAAGTCGGCGTGCAGAACAAATTATTATTCCTTGTATCGATATTTTTCAATCTTTGCCTGTGATAGCCATTTTGTCTATTACGATCGTGGGATTCATCAAACTTTTCCCCGGTAGTTTGTTGGGGCCAGAATGTGCCGCTGTTTTTGCGATTTTTACTTCGCAAGTATGGAATATGGCACTTAGTTTTTATCAAAGTTTATGTACGGTGCCTAAGGAATTAAAAGAAGCGGCGAAGATGTTTCACTTGTCTGCTTGGCAGCGTTTTTGGCGCATTGAAGTTCCGTTTGCGACGCCTGGATTATTATGGAATATGATGATGTCCATGTCTGCCAGTTGGTTTTTTCTCACTGTTTCTGAAAGTGTCACGGTGGCAGATCAAACTATTACTTTACCAGGTTTAGGTTCTTACATTGCGTTGGCTATCAAACATGCGGATTTACATGCGGTAGGTTACGTTATTCTTGCAATGTTGGTGGTGATTCTCATTTATGATCAACTTTTATTTCGTCCTTTAATTCATTGGGCCGAGAAATTTCGTGTTGAAAGTGAGTCGAGCGGTGAAACCAGCTTTTCTCTCTTTAATTTTATTTTACATAAAACACGTTTGATGCAGTATGTGGGTTTGCTGTGGGAAAAAACATCTGATTTGTTTGTAAATGTTCGTTTTTTAAGGCAATCTCCTGAAAGTTCAGCACGTGCCATCAAAAAGAAACGAGAAAGTTTTTTGTCCCAATGTCTTTGGAAAATATTCGTTGGATTATTGCTGGCAGGATCATTGGGTGTGTTAGCTTGGTTTATTTTTACAACGCTTTCGCTAAGCATATTTTTTCATGCGGTTGTGCTGGGTGCGATTACGGGGCTACGTGTTTTAACAGTATTGATAGTCAGCTCGCTTATTTGGGTGCCCGTGGGAGTATGGATCGGTTTAAGACCGCGTGTGGCTGAAAAGGCTCAGCCCATTGTACAGCTGTTAGCTTCATTTCCTGCAAATTTATTGTTTCCGATTGTGGTCTCACTGATTGTCCGTTTCCATTTGAATGTGGAAATTTGGGTAACGCCTCTAATGATTTTAGGCACGCAGTGGTACATATTGTTTAATGTTATTGCGGGGGCTTCTGCGATCCCCAAAGATTTAAAACAAGCTGTTGATAATTTTGGTTTAAAAGGTTGGTTGTGGTGGCGAAAGCTGATTTTACCCGCTATTTTTCCTTATTATGTGACGGGTGCGATCACGGCAGCAGGAGGTGCGTGGAACACGAGTATTGTGGCAGAGGTGGCTTCCTGGGGAGATACTACTTTACGTGCAACAGGCTTGGGTGCGTATATTACTAAGTATGCTCAGCAAGGTAATTTTCCGTTTATTGTGTTGGGGATGAGTGTGATGTGTTTTTATGTATTGATATTGAATCGATTTGTTTGGCGTAGGTTATACTTGTTAGCTATGCGTCGTTATTCTCTCACCCTTTAACGGAGTGCTCATGCTGGAAAGCAGACCCATCATTGTTGATCTTCAGAGTATCAACAAATCTTTTAAAAAAGCAGAGCATCAAGAACTTTTGGTGTTAGATAATGTTAATTTCAAATTGCATGAAGGTGAAATTGTTGCATTGTTGGGTAAGTCAGGTTCAGGAAAATCAACCTTGTTGCGTATTATTGCAGGTTTGATTCCACCCACAGCCGGGCGTGTTTTTTATCGTAATAAACCGGTGAAAGGTCCTGTCTATGGAATGGCCATGGTGTTTCAAAACTTTGCTCTGCTGCCTTGGTTGAGTGTGTTAGAAAATGTGGAAATTGGCTTAGAAGCGCTGGGCATTCCTAAGGACGAACGACGTGCAAGAGCGTTGCATGCTATTGATATTATTGGTTTGGATGGATTTGAGTCTGCCTATCCCAAAGAATTGTCGGGCGGGATGCGTCAGCGTGTGGGTTTTGCGCGTGCCTTAGTGATTAATCCCGATGTGTTACTGATGGATGAACCTTTTTCTGCATTAGATGTGTTAACAGCGGATAACTTGCGTACCGATTTATTAGATCTTTGGCAAGATAAAAAAACAAATACAAACGGCATTATCTTTGTAACGCATAATATTGAAGAAGCTGTTTTCTTGGCGGATCGAATTGTTATTTTTGACAGTGATCCGGGCACAGTGATGGCAGATTTAAAGGTAAATTTAGAACACCCTCGAAATGATCAAGATGTGCCTTATCGAAAAATTGTCGATGAAATTTATGGTTTAATGTTAAGTTTACCTCATGCAAAAAAAGGGATCGCAGGTATACGATTCAAACATATTGATCTTGCTTACCGCTTGCCAGATGTAAACATTTCAGAGTTGAGCGGTTTAATTGAAATGATCGGTAGTCCTGAATATGAAGGCCGTGTAGGCTTGGCAGAGTTGGCAGAAGCACTTCATTTAAATATTGATGATTTGTTTCCCTTGATTGAATTAGCCGAGATTTTTCGTTTTTCACAAATTGTAGAAGGTGAGGTGGAGCTAACTCTAGCGGGAAAACTATTTGCAGATTCAGATATTCTAGAAAGAAAAAAAATGTTTGCGCGGCATCTTATTAAATATATTCCTTTTGCTAAACGTATTCGTTGGGTGTTAGATGAACGCCCAGGTCATCGTGCAAGCAAAGAGCGTTTCCTCGCTGAACTAGAAGATTTTCTGAGTGAAGATGAAGCTGAGCGCGTGCTCAAGGTGATCATTGAGTGGGGGCGTTATGCAGAGATCTTTGCTTACGATGATAAGGCGGGTATGTTGAGTTTAGAAAACCCCTAGCGTACTGAAAAACGCTTAAAAATATGTGGTTTGATCAGTTCGATCGAAACGTCTTCAACACATGCTTTTTCGGGACCTTGATATAACCAGGTTTCGAATTCGGTCAACGATGTTTCTTTCCCGCAAGCGACGGCTTCTACACGCCCATCAGGTAAGTTACGTACCCAACCGGTGAGATGTAATTTTCTTGCTTTTTTCTTTGCGTGTGCACGATACCACACGCCTTGTACACGTCCCGAAATGAAATAGTGTCGACATTGATAGGCGCTGGCTAAGATGTATGTGATGAGTTCATCTTTTTCATACCACAATTCATTGAGCCATTTTTGAAAAACCTGACGAAACTTAGTGTCTCCTTCATAATTACCCATAAGTTCAGGGGTGATGGGTAGTAGACGAACTTTGACAATGATGTGATCAAGTTGTCCACAAAGAAATTGCCACGCGCTGGGATTGCCTTGTGGGTAAATAATAGTGACATCTAATAGTTGATGTAAGTATTCTCCCATGGTGGATAAAACAAATGCGATGCCGCCTGCTTTGGGTTTGAGTAAGTGTTGAAAGGGAGAAGATTGGTGTTTTTGTTTGGCGGGTGTGAAGCGGGTGCCTTCACAGAAGTTAATGATGGAAGTAGGGATTGTTTTAAATTTTTCACAGGCTTTACGTGTGGTTTCTGAATCCTTTCCTTTTTTTTCAGGATGTTTTTTTAAATAGGTTTTGCTGTAACGTTCCATAAAGGGAAAATCGAGGGCATGGCTACAGCTGCCAACAAAAGGAATCCAGCGTAACTGTTTTTTAATGAAAAATTTGAGCAAAGGTATTTTTCGATTAAAGGTAATACCCAGCACGAGAATATCTAACCAAGATTGGTGGTTGGGGAGCAAAAGATACCAACCTTTGGGATTCAATTCGCTGATGTCATCTATTTCCCAGTGAACAGGTGTGGTGAGTTTGATGATGGTTTGGTAAAAATCAATCCAATATTCGGGGATGTGATTCATGACTCGATACAAGAAATGACGCCAGGGTGACCAAGGAATCAAAAAACGCAAAAAAGAAAAGAGGGTGAGGATGGTTCCCCAGAAGAATAAATTGGCGACATGAAGGCCGGCGGCCAAGATAGCGCGAAAGAAGGAAATAATTTTTTTTACCACCCTGCTCTCCTTTTAAAGAATGTGCGTATAATTAGGGAAACCCATCAGAATAATAACCTTCCTATGGCTTTTACTCGTATTATCAATATTTTTGGTTACTCGCCCATTAAACCGCTCGAAATGCACATGGATAAGGTTATTCAATGTGCACGTGAATTATTGCCTTTTTTTGAAAAGGTGATCAATCAAGATTGGCGGGGAGCAGAAGAATACCATCAACTCATCATTTCATTGGAGGGAGAAGCCGACACCCTCAAAAAAGATTTGCGTCTCCATTTGCCCAAAAGTTTATTTTTACCCGTCTCTCGTTCTGATTTGCTGCAATTATTATCCACTCAGGATGGAATTGCCAATAAAGCACGTGATATTTCAGGTGTGGTTGCGGGTCGACAGATGGCGATGCCCATGGCGATCGGCGCGAATTTTTTAGCTTTTTTAAGCCGTTGCTTAGATGCAGCTGCTCAAGCCCAGAAAGCTATCAATGAATTAGACGAATTGCTTGAAGTAGGGTTTCGGGGCAAAGAGGTCCAGTTAGTTGAAAAAATGATCAACGAGTTAGATAAAATTGAACAAGACACTGATCGCATGCAGGTTGAAGTGCGCCAAGGCCTTTTTAAAATGGAAAAGGAATTGTCTGTTATTGATGTTATCTTTCTTTACAAAGTGATCGAACAGACAGGGGGTATTGCTGATCTGGCTCATCAAATAGGAGGCCAACTGCAGCTTTTGTTGGCACATTAAAGGAGTGTGAGGGTATTTATCGAATTTTTTGCCTGAATTTGTTATGATGCCTGCCTCTACTGTTGCTCAAAAATTGCCTTCCTATGGAGCATGCCTACCTTTATATCTTGCTGGCGAGCGCATTGAGTCTTGCCCTCGCCTTTAGCGTGGGCGCTAATGACCTAGCTAATATTATGAGCACCACCATGGGTTCAAAAGCCGTGAGTGTGCGGCAGGCTATGTTGATTGCAGTAGTATTTGAATTTGCGGGGGCATTTTTAGGTAGCCACGGTGTCACGCATACTTTACAAAGCGGTATTATCGATTTATCTCTTCTGACCAATCACACTGAAATCTTTATTTACGGAATGCTGGCGGCTTTAACAGGCAGCACGCTCTGGATGTTGGCAGCCAGTATTTTAGGGTTGCCTGTCTCTATTACGAATGCCATCGTGGGTTCAATTGTGGGGTTTGGCGGCATCATTTTAGGTGCGCAAGCGGTACATTGGCAGCAAGTTTCTTATATTGCTTTGAGTTGGGTTTGTTCACCCACGCTATCCGGTGTATTGGCATACGTATTGTTTATGAGCGTACAGCGACTCATTTTTGATACCAGTGACCCACTTAGCAACGCCTTTCGTTTTTTGCCCCTTTATTTCTTTTTGGTCGGGGTTATTTTAGGGGACATGACTTTATTGAAGGGCTTAAAACATTTCCATATTGAAATAAGCCTATGGCCGTCAGTTTTGTTGATGGGTTTGACAGGGTTAATCACGATGGCGGCAGGTAAAACACTCGTGCGCGGTCTGGTTTTTGATTTTGAAGCAGAACAACGTGATCGCTTTGTTAACATAGAGAAAATGTTTGCTATTTTAATGGCTTTTACGGCGTGTGCTATGGTGTTTGCGCATGGTTCTAACGATGTGGCGATTGCAGTGGGGCCGCTGATGGCCATTATTCGCACGATAGAAGCCTTGCATCCCTGGCATCCCACTTGGTTTATTGAATATAAGGTAGTGGCGTTAGGTTGTTGCGGTATTTTGCTCGGGTTGTTTATCTACGGTAAGAAGGTGATCGCAACGGTGGGCACGGGGATCACGGCTTTGACACCCAGCCGTGCTTTTGCAGCAACTTTGGCTGCAGCAATAACCGTCATTTTATCTACGAGCACGGGTATTCCCGTGTCTGCCACCCAGACTTTGGTGGGGGCCGTGTTGGGGGTGGGTTTGGCACGCGGTATTGGATCATTGAACTTAACCGTGGTGCGCAATATTATCATGTCGTGGATCTTTACATTGCCTGCTGCTTGTGCGTTTACTATTATTTTCTACATGATTTTTTCCCGCGTGTTTTCTTAAGGAGAGTGTGATGAAAAAGAGTTGGCTGCTGGGATGCGTGTTAGTAGGCGTGTTGTTGCCGCTTGTGTCGTTTGCAGTGGGTGAAGAAGATTTGATGAGCGGTGCTTCTTCTTCGACGATGGTGAGTTCAGATAATTTGGGCACAGGGGTGGGGGACAGTGCTGCCATGAATCTGGCAGATGCATCGGATGCGATGCACACACCTTCAGCTGGGTTTGATAACAGTGATATCACCTTGTCGGAAGATTTTTAGGTTCGATAAATTCAGGTTTTATGTCGGTGATAGTAGTGAACCACGCTTGATAAGGACGCAGGTATATCTGAGGCGTCCTTACTTTGCAGAGCGGGCAGAAGCTTTATGGCGAATTCTTTCCCAAGCTCTACACCCCATTGATCAAACGAATTAATATTCCAAAGTGTACCCAATACAAATACTTTATGCTCATACAAGGCGATGAGTGCGCCTAAGTGTGCGGGTGTTAATTTGGGCAGCAAAATGATGTTGTGAGGGCGATTGCCTGCCATAACAAGGTGTGGGCTAAGGCGTTTGATATCCGTTTCGGCGAGTCCTCGTTGACGTAATTTGTGTGCGGCTTCTTCTTCTGTGCAGCCGACGACGAAGGCATGGGATTGCGCTAAGCAATGTGCAAAAAGTTGCTGGTGTTGTTCGGTATAAGGATGATGCGGGTTGATGGCCACAATAAAATCGAGAGGGTTAAGGTGAGTACCCTGGTGTAAAAGTTGGTGGAATGCATGTTGGCCGTTTGTGCCAACATCCCCCCAAATGATAGGACAAGTGGTATAGGCTACTTGTTCGCCATTATGTTTTTTTTGCTTGCCGTTGCTTTCCATTTCAAGTTGTTGAAGGTAAGAAACGAGGTAGCGTAAATGATGGTCATAAGGCAAGATGGCGTGTGTTTTCGCATTTAAAAAATGGGTATACCAAAAACTAATTAAGCCTAATAAAACAGGCATATTTTGTCGTAGAGGTTGAGTGCGAAAGTGTTCATCCATTTGCTGGGCCCCTTGCAAGAAGGCGCGAAAATGTTTCATGCCTATGCTCAATGCAAGAGGTAGGCCAACGGCAGACCAGACTGAAAAACGTCCCCCCACCCAATCCCAGAGAGGCAGGATATGTGAGGGGGAAATACCAAATTGGATCGCTTTATCAGGTTGGCTCGTGATAGCAATGAAGTGTTTGTCCAAATCGCTGGGGTGAAAATGTGCTTGTTGCAATAACCACTGTTTTGCTGTGTGAGCGTTGGTGAGTGTTTCTACGGTTGTAAATGTTTTAGAAGAAACGATGAATAAAGTTGTTTCGGGGCACAGTTTTGCCAGGGCGGCGTGAATGTCCGAACCATCCATATTGGAAACGAAATGGCAGGTCAGTGAGGGCTGGTGGTAAGGCGTGAGCGCACAAGAAGCCATTTTGGGGCCAAGATCAGCGCCGCCAATACCGATATTCACGACATCGGTGATGGGTTTTCCGGTGAATCCGCGCCAAATACCGTCTTGAATTTGGTCGCAAATAAAGCCCATTTTTTCTAAGGTGGCGTGAATGCTGGGGCGAATATTTTTGCCGTCGACATAAAGAGCTTGTTTGTTTCCACTGCGTAGAGCGGTATGTAAAGCGGCACGCTGTTCGGTGGAATTTATCTTTGTGCCGGAAAAATAGTGCTCAATAGCTTGGGGGAGTGAAACACTGTCCGCCAGGTCAATGAGTAAATTTAATGTGGTTGTATCAAGCAGATTTTTTGAATAATCAAATAAAAGCCCTGCACCCTCCAGCGAAAACAGAGAGGCTCGTTGGGGATGATGAGTAAAGAGTGCAGACAAAGACGTGTTGGCCAGTATTTTTGCTTGCTGCTGTAAGGTTTGATACGTGGCTGAGGAAGTAAATGTAGGAGCTGTCATAAAAGACGCCTCTTTCCTGGTCGTGTTTTTGGGCGGGGAGATTTTACCATCAAACCGAGAGGCATGCTAAGATAGCCGGCTAGAAACAATTATCCCCAGAACTATGGAGTGGACATGGAAGCAGTAAAAACGACTTATTTAAAGGATTATTGCCCCCCTGATTTTTTTATTGAAACCGTTGATCTCTGCTTTAACCTAGAAGAAGACTACACGGAAGTTGCATCGCGTCTCATGTTGCACCGAAATACAGAATATTTAGAAAAAAAACCATTAGTCTTGCAGGGTGAAATGTTGGAATTGCTGTCTGTTAAATTAGACGGTGTTGCACTGAGCCCCACGTCCTATTACGTAGATAAAGAAAAATTAGTGATAGAGAGTGTGCCGGATGATTTTGCCTTGGAAATAGTGGCGCGAATCAAACCACGAGAAAATACAGCTTTATCTGGTTTATATCAATCAAATGGAACATTCTGTACGCAATGTGAAGCACATGGCTTTCGTCGCATCACTTATTTTATTGATCGTCCTGATGTGATGGCGCGTTATACAACTCGAATTGAAGCGGATAAGAAAAAATACCCCGTGCTTTTATCAAATGGAAATCCAATTAAAAAAGGTGAAAAAGACGGACGGCATTGGGTGGTGTGGGAAGATCCTTTTAAAAAACCCAGTTATTTATTTGCATTAGTGGCAGGAGACTTGGCTGAAAAAGAAGATCAATTTAAAACGCGAACAGGCCGCCTCATTAAATTGAAAATTTATGTGGAAAAAGGGAATCAAAATAAGGTGGGGCATGCCTTGTACTCGCTGAAACAAGCCATGGAATGGGATGAAATACAGTATGGTCGTGAATATGACTTGGATATTTATATGGTCGTGGCAGTCAGTGATTTTAATATGGGGGCAATGGAAAATAAGGGTTTAAATATTTTCAATGATAAATATGTACTTGCGGATGTCATGACTGCCACGGATCAAGATTATGAAGCCATAACATCTGTCATTGGTCATGAATATTTTCATAATTGGACGGGTAATCGCATCACATGTCGAGATTGGTTTCAGTTAAGTTTAAAAGAAGGGCTTACCGTATTCCGTGATCAAGAGTTTAGTCGAAGTGTGTTTTCTCCTGTGGTAGAACGTATTAATGCAGTGAGAATTTTGCGTACGCGTCAATTCTCCGAAGATGAAGGTCCTTTCGCACACCCGGTTAGGCCTGACTCTTATGTGGAAATTAATAATTTTTACACAACAACAGTTTATAACAAAGGTGCAGAAGTCATTCGAATGATGCAAACTTTGTTGGGCGAAAAAGGATTTCGACGAGGCATGGACCTCTATTTTTTGCGTCATGATGGACAAGCGGTGACAACAGAAGAGTTTGTAAAAGCGATGGAAGATGCTAACCGCGTTGATTTCAATCAGTTTCGTTTGTGGTATAGCCAGGCGGGTACACCAGAAGTAACGGTGACAGATGAGTATGACGCAAAAACGAAAAAATATTATCTCAAATTTAAACAAACTTGCCCGTCCACGCCCGGTCAGGCTCATAAAAAGCCTCTTCATATTCCTATCAAGATGGGTTTGTTAACCAAAAAAGGGAAGAGTATTGCATTGCAGCTGGAGGGTGAATCACAGAGCCATTCAGAAAAAATAATTTCATTGAAAGAAACAGAATCAGTTTTTTGTTTTCTGAATGTGTCTGAGAAACCTATTCCTTCTTTGTTGCGTGATTTTTCTGCGCCCATCAAATTGCATTACAATTACACGGATGAAGCGTTGTTTTTATTGATCCGTCATGACACAGATGGATTTAATCGTTTCGAAGCGAGCCAACGTTTAATTACTAAAATTCTATTTGAATTGATCGATGATTTTAATAAAGGTAAAAAATTACGTGTTCCACAGGCTTTGATGGGCATGTTCGAAGCTTTGTTTTCTCAAGAGATCGAAGAATCGCTATTAGCGGAAATGTTGATATTGCCTTCAGAAAGCTATCTGTCAACGTTGATGACGACGGTTGATGTGGAGGGCATCCATCATGTGAGGCAATTTTTAAGAAAAACAATTGCTGATCAGCTGCATGAAATATTTTTTGCCGCTTACCAAGATGAGTATGATTTTAAAGCTTATTCTTTGAAGGACGAGGGGAAACGAAAATTAAAAAACAGTTGTTTAAGTTATTTAATGTGTGCGGGAGGAGAAGATTTTCAGGAAATTTGCTTGAGCCAATTTGAGCGTGCAGGTAATATGACGGACCAATTTGCGGCATTTTCGGCCTTTGTGAATTTTGAAAATTCCTTTCGAGAAGCGGCAATCAAAGATTTTTATGAACAGTGGCGTCACGAACGTCTGGTGATTGATAAATGGTTTGCTTTGCAGGCCCAATCAGAACTGCCCGATACGATGGCGCGCGTTCAAGCATTGACACAGCATCCTGACTTTAATTTGAAGAATCCTAATCGTGTTCGTGCCTTAGTGGGTGCGTTTGTTTCAGGTAATCCCTATTATTTTCACCATGCCTCAGGGGAAGGTTATCGTTTTTTAAGTGCCATGGTGATCGCTTTAGATAAATTGAATCCACAAGTGGCGGCAAGATTAGTGGAAGCGTTAACACATTGGCGAAAATATGATGTGAAACGTCAAACTTTAATGAAGGCGGAGTTGGAAAAAATAAAACAAGCGCCAGCATTATCAAAAGATGTGTTTGAGTTGGTTAATAAGTCGTTGGTAAGTATTAATAATAACTAAGGGAGAGAAACATGAAAGTAATAAAAACAATGTTGGTTGCCATGGCTATTTTAAGTATGAACGGTGCAGCTTATGCTGCTCCTGCACCCAAGGCTTGTCCTAGTGTTGAAAAATTAAAAACAATCGTATTTAACGAAGCACAGTACACTGTCAGTGGTTATGTGGCTTATCAGCGAGGCATCTATGGTACAGAACAAATGTGGGGATTTGGTCTGGGTCCGTTCCTCCGTGCACAATCGCCCCAAGAAGCGATAGAATCTGCTCAAAAAGTATTAGCGACGTTATCTGGACAGCCCAAACCACATCTTATTCAAAATGTTTGGGCTTGTGTATATGGCGTGGAGGGGTTTTATGTTGCAGGCGCAGTGACCCCACCTGATTTATTTTCTAGTTTTGTGACTTTGATGCACCATGATTGAACTTCGACATGTTTTTAAAAAATATCATACCAGAGCAGGTGACATCCCTGCTTTGGTGGATATTAATTTACAAGTGAAACGAGGAGAAATTTTTGGTGTCATTGGGAAAAGTGGCGCAGGCAAAAGTACGTTAATTCGAAGCGTGAATTTATTAGAACGACCTGATCAAGGCGAAGTGCTTATTGAAGGTAAAAATATTCTTACGCTCTCTGCTAAGGCGTTGTGTCAAGTTCGTCACAATATTGGCATGATTTTTCAACATTTTAATCTGCTGTCTTCTTGTCATGTGTACGATAATATAGCCCTACCTTTAGTGTTATTGAATTATTCACGTAAAGAAATTCAAAAAAAAGTAGAACCTTTGTTGGAGTTAACAGGATTAACGCAGAAAAAACTGGCTTATCCGCGCCAATTAAGTGGTGGACAAAAACAAAGAGTGGCTATTGCGCGCGCATTGGCAAGTCACCCAGCCATATTGTTGTGTGATGAAGCTACATCGGCGTTGGATTTGCATACAACACAATCTATTTTAGGGCTGTTAAAAGACATTAATCAGCAATTCAATCTGACGATTTTAATGATCACGCATGAAATGGAAGTTGTGAAAGCAGTGTGTGATCGTGTGGCGTTATTGTCGCAAGGGCGTATTTTAGAGCTGTCAACGATGGCTGAATTTTTTACGCGCCCAAAAACAGAAAAAGCTAAAAAATTAATTGAAACTTTGTCTCATCGTGCCTTGCCTGAAAAATTATTAAAAAATAAAAAAGAACAATTTTTTGAGGGGAGCGTGCCTATTTGGCGTATTTATTTTACGGGTAACAGTGCTCAATCTCCGATTATCACGGCTTTGATTCAGCGATGTGCATTAGAAATTAATATTTTTCAAGCCAATGTTGAAACCTTAAAAGAAGACACCTTGGGTATTATGGATGTGACTGTTAAGGGTGATCCAAAACAACTACAACTGGGAGTCGATTATTTAATAAGTCAGGGAGCGCGAGTCGAGGTGTTGGGTTATGTTTGAAATAAGTCTATTTATCGAACCACTTTGGCAAACCATTTATATGGTATTTTTTTCAAGTTTGCTGGCAATGTTATTTGGGATACCTTTGGGTGTCGTGTTATTCATTACACGTCCCCATCACATTTTATCGCACGAAAAAATACATCGTTTAATGAATATGTTGGTGAGTGGATTACGTTCGATTCCTTTTATTATTTTGATGATTGCACTGATTCCTTTTACCCGTTTTTTGGTGGGGACTTCAATTGGTACAACAGCGGCTATTGTGCCATTGGCTGTGTGTGCTATTCCTTTTTTAGGTAAAGTGGTGGAATCTGTTTTGAGTGAAGTGTCATCGGGTTTAATTGAGGCTGCTCAAAGCATGGGTGCGTCGACAATGCAAATTATTCTGAAAGTATTATTGCCCGAAGCGCTGCCAGGCCTTATCCAAGGTGTGACCTTAACCGTGATAAATCTGATTGCCTACTCTGCTATGGCGGGCACAATTGGTGGAGGGGGTTTAGGTGATTTAGCCATTCGTTATGGATATCAACGTTTTGATACTCAGGTGATGTTGTTAACCATTGTTATTCTTATTCTTCTTGTTCAATTTACCCAATTTTTGGGTGATTTATTTGTTAAACGATTGAGGCGTTAATGAGAAAGATAATTTTTTCGATATTACTGGGGGTAATTTTTTCGTTACCCTTGACAGCTTGTCATCGTTCTTCACCCAAAGACGAATTGCAAGTGGGGACGATTTCAGGGCCTGAAACAGAGTTAATGCAAGTGGCTGCACAGGTGGCACAACAACGCTATGGACTTAAAGTGCATATTATCGAATTCAGTGATTACGCTATTCCGAATGTGGCTTTAAATGAGGGTTCATTAGATGCGAACATGTTTCAGCATGAAGCTTATTTAAAAAATACGATTAACCAACGACATTTTTCATTGGTGGCGGTAGCCAAAACATTTGTTTACCCCATGGGAATTTATTCGAAGAAGATTAAATCTCTCCAGGAGATACCTGTGGGAGCGCTTGTTTTGATCCCAAATGATCCAACGAATGAAGCGCGGGCGCTGTTATTGTTGCAAAAAGCAAATTTGATTACCCTAAAATCGGGTGATAATGAAAATGCCACCGTCAGATCGATTCAAAATAATGATAAAAAATTAAAAATAAAAGAAATGGATGCGGCCGAATTACCTAGAACCTTAGATGATGCAATATTGGCTGTTATCAATACGAACTATGCGATTCCAGCGGGGTTAACACCCCAGAAAGACGCTTTGTTTTTAGAAGATAAGCATTCACCCTATGCTAATTTATTGGTGGTGCGCGAGGGGGATGTGAATAATCCTAAAATAAAACAACTTATTGAGTCACTGCATTCAGAACAGGTGAAACAAAAAGCCGTTATACTTTTCCATGGTCAAGCAATAGAGGCGTGGTAAATCATGCAATGCACGAACAGCGTTATAAAAGACACATATTCTGTTAGAAGTTCAATACAAATCAAAATCCTAGATGAGCGTATCGGCGCTGAATTTCCTTTGCCTGAGTATGCTACAGCAGGTTCAGCCGGATTAGATTTGCGTGCCATGTTAAATGAACCTTTGCAACTGATGTCGGGTGAAACTCAATTGTTGCCTACGGGTATTGCCTTGCATATCGCTGATCCAAATTTGTGCGCAGTTATTTTGCCTCGTTCTGGTTTGGGGCACAAACATGGCATTGTATTGGGTAATTTGGTGGGATTAATCGATTCGGATTATCAAGGGCAGTTATTTGTTTCTTGTTGGAATCGCAGCACCACACCTTTTACGATTCAACCCGGTGATCGTATCGCCCAATTAGTTTTTTTGCCCATTGTGAAAGCGAATTTTTCCATAGTGACGGCATTTTCAGATTCAGTTCGAGGCGAAGGTGGATTTGGTCATACAGGGAAAGACTAACATGAACATACCCACCCAACTTCCTCCTGAAATTTTTCGTTCCTATGATATTCGAGGAATTGTGCCTTCCGTTTTAAATGAAAACATCAGTTATGCGGTGGGTTTGGCATTGGGTTCATGTGCGCAAGAACAACAGCAACCCACCTTGGTGGTGGGCCGTGATCATCGTGTGTCCAGTGCGGGTTTGTCACATGCCCTGTGCCAAGGTTTGTTGGATGCAGGTATTAATGTCATTGATATAGGGCAAGTACCGACCCCTGTTTTGTATTTTGCGACTTATTTTTTCAAAACGCAGTCTGGTGTGATGGTAACGGGAAGTCATTGTGCGCCGGAATATAATGGCTTAAAAATGGTGTTAGCAGGAAAATCCGTGGCGGATGCAGCGATACAAGATTTAGCGTTACGCATTAAAACGCAGCGTTTTTCTCGTGGCCAAGGACACTATCAGCAAAAAAACGGCACAGAAGCCTATCTTTCAGCGCTGCTTTCTCGCGTTGCTCCTCTTGAAAAAAGAAAAAAAATAGTCATTGATGCAGGGCATGGCATGATGGGAGAATTGGCCCCGCGTGTATTTAGTCGTATGAATTGTGAAGTTTTACCCCTCTATTGCGATATTGATTCTCATTTTCCACACCATCATCCTGATCCCTCTCAACCTGAAAATTTACGTGATTTAATTGCAGCGGTGGCCTTACATCAAGCGGATTTGGGTATTGCATTTGATGGAGACGGTGATCGTATTGGTGTGGTTACCAGCGAAGGTGAAATCATCTGGCCGGATCGACTGTTGGCTGCCTATGCTCAGGCATTGCTCAAAGAAGTGCCAGGTGCGACCGTGATTTACGATGTGAAGTGCACGCGTCACCTCGGACCTTGGATTGAATCATGTGGAGGCAAGCCTTTGTTATGGAAAACAGGGCATAGTCATATCAAAACTAAAATGCAAGAAACGGCTGCGCTTTTGGCGGGTGAAATGAGCGGACACCTCTTTTTTGCTCACAATTGGTATGGTTTTGATGATGCATTGTTTGCAGCTGTGCAGTTGGTGAACATTTTGGCCCAGCAAGCATTAACGAGCCATTTGTTTTTTCAACAAATTCCAAGCAGTGTAATTACACCCGAATTAAAACTGCCTATGTCAGAAGAAACAAAATTTTCCTTTATAGAAAAATTTATTTCAAAATCTGTTTTTGAGCAGGGTGATAAATGTGTGATTGATGGTTTGCGTGTGGATTACCCTGATGGTTTTGGTTTGGTCCGTGCGTCCAACACCTCTCCTTATTTAATTTTGCGTTTTGAAGGAGATACAGAAGCGGCACTGACACGTATTCAAACTGCATTTAAAAAAAATTTACTCGCGTTAGATGCTACACTAAACTTACCTTTTTAAGTTTTCTTCTTTTTTATTACTGTCGAGAAAGCCATGTTACTTCGTCATCTTATCTTCGCCTTTGTTTTTTTATATGTCCTGAGCACGGCCTCTTGGGCGGGCCAGCAACCTTTTAGCCAACGACCTGATGTGCAGCAGTTTATTCAGATGATGGTGGTTAAACATCACTTTAGTGAGTCAAAATTAGATAATCTTTTTTCACGGGTGTATACCAACCAACAAGTGTTAGATTTGATGGAAAAACCACTCGAACATAAGCCTTGGTATTTTTATCGAAAGCTGTTTATTACGGATAAACATGTTCAAGAAGGGGTACGATTTTGGCGTAAGAATGCACGTGCTTTACACGATGCGGAACGAATTTATGGGGTGCCAGCTTCGATTATTGTTGCCATTATAGGGGTTGAAACGAGTTATGGTGACAATCGTGGCAACGTTCGTACTTTAGATGCGCTTTCCACCTTAGCATTTGATTATCCGCAGCGTGCCAAATTTTTTCGTGGTGAATTAGAGCAATTTTTATTACTCACGCGTGAACTTGCTAAAAATCCTATGAATCTTTATGGTTCTTATGCAGGTGCCTTGGGTTACCCACAATTTATGCCAAGTAGTTATCGAAAATACGGTGTGGATTTTAATAAAAATAATCATGCCGATTTACTGGATGATCCTGTAGATGCAATCGGCAGCGTAGCCAATTACTTAAAAATGAAGGGTTGGCAGCCTCACCAACCCATCACAGAGCGTGCGCGGGTGGTAGGGACAGGCTATCAAGCTTTAGGGCGGAATGCGCCACCACGTAGTTTGAAGCTTTTAACCAAAGACGGTGTGTACGCGACAAAACCGCATCCTAGCAGTATGCGAGCAGGATTTCTTACCTTGGATGGGGAAAGTGTGCCCGAGTATTGGTTAGTTTTTCATAATTTTTATGTCATCAAGGCGTATAACAGCAGCTCATTGTATGCCATGTCTGTTTACCAACTGAGCCAACTTTTAGAGAAAAAAAGGAGACACTGATGAAGCCTCTTACTAAGCAAGGCGCGTTTTTGTTGTCGACCCCCGCATCGTTATTGCGCCTGGTGGGGATGGCTTGTTTGTTGGGCATCGTGATTCAGCTGTCAGGTTGTGCAGGTATGCATCGTCGTTCAAAAGATGGGCCGCCACCCTTCCCTGTTGATATGAGTAAAGTGAAAGAGTGCGTGCCCAAAGTAGAACCCAAGAGTCGTTGTGGTAACCCATCTTCTTATGTAGTGTGGGGTAAACGTTATTATGTGATGGACAGTAGTGAAGGTTATTGTGAGCGTGGTATTGCCTCTTGGTATGGAATGGCGTTCCACCAGCGTCGCACTTCTTCTGGCGAGCGTTTTGATACCACAACTATGACAGCTGCCCATAAAACCTTGCCCTTACCTACCTACGTGGAAGTCACGAACTTGAATAATGGACGACGTGTGATCGTAAAAGTGAATGATCGTGGTCCTTTCTGCGATAGTCGTATTATTGATTTATCCTATGTTGCTGCTGTGAAATTGGGGGTGTACCCGAGAGGAACAGCGAGAGTACAGGTCAGAGCGATTGATCCGAAAGAATGGCATTGTTATCGAAACCCGAGCCGCGAGGTGGTTTGCCATCCACATCGCTCCTCCCATCACCGAACTATAACTCGCTGACGCTATCCATGTAGTCTCATTTTTTGGCGAAAAGGATTATATGGATTTCTTTAAAAATCAGCGATTTATCTTAGCTTTTCGTCAAAATCATAAACGGCGATATCATCTCCCAAAAGTTCTTTTAAATGCGGCATTATCGCTGTTTTACCACTGCCACTGGCGCCGCCTATACAGTGGTACAGATAAAATATTGTTTGAAATCGAGGGCGGAGCTTGTGAAAAACGGATGCCTGTGTTGCAAGGGTGTTCGAGCATGTACTGTTTTAAAGACTTTAATTTACCTAATTTCTCGGATTTTACTTCAGCAGGATAAATTTTATTATCAATGACGATGATATAATCAACTTCAATGAATTAGCGCCAAAAACAGGGATAAGTTATGGGGGGGTTCGACACGGTTTTGTTCTTTTTGTTTATTGGGTTGATCATTTTCGCCGGGTTAAAAAAATCCAATCAAGTGAATTCAGAAAGTCAGTATCTATTAGCAAACCGAAAAACTCGATTACTCGCACTTATTGCAACACTTGTCATGACGGAATTTAATACTTCAACATTAATCTCATTTTCCGCTCTGGGCTATACAGCCACATGGTGGGCATTAACATTACCTTTTGTTTTTTTGATTGGATTATTATTTTATGCAATCACAGTTGCAAAAAAATGGAAAATTTTTAATGGCATCTCGGTTGCTCATTATTTTTCTGAACGTTATGGTTGTGATGTAGGATATTTTGTAGCTATTATATTATTTTTAGCAATGATCGGATTTAGCGCTACTTATGTTAAATCACTCACACTTGTTTTCTTACCCGTTTTTCCATTGCATAATTCATGGATTTTGAGTGCACTGCTTGTTTTTATGATTTTACTCATGACATTGCGAGGAGGTTTAATCTCTATTATCCGTATTGATATTATCAGCTTCATTATCATTTTATTTTTTTTGCCTACCCTGCTTTATTATACTTGGCACTTGTCTAATCTAGAACCTGTTCCTTCTTTAACGTTACAGGAAATGCAATGTATATTACCAACACAATTTATCATTTCATTGATTTTGTTGACTATGTTTAGTTATATTCTTGCACCTTGGTATGGTCAAAAAATTGTAGCAGCTGATAGCCCAAGAACAGCTTTCTTGGCCGTCATTTGTGCTGCCATATTAATTTTTTTATTCTATGGTATAGGTATTATTGCAACGAGTTTATTAAAATTAAAAGGTATTGCATTAACACAGCCTGAATTAGCTTTACCTTATTTAATTCATTTTGCGTTGCCGGTTTGGTTGCGAGGGTTAGCGTATGGCATATTATTTTGTGTTGCAGCAACTACCTTGGCGGGTGTATGGAGTGCAATGGTGACATTAACAATAGGTTATTTGCCTCGAAAACAAAATGCTAATACATTAAAATTTAGTGTCTTGATGACAATCATGTGCGCTATTTTATCTTATTACGGCGCAAATTTATTTGTTGACCAGGTTTTTAATAAAATGTTATTGGCAAATATCCCTATCGTTGCTTTGTCATTCGCTTTATTGTCTGGCTTTTATTGGGAAAAAACTTCTCGATTCGGTGTTTATATCAGCATCATAATAGGCTTGATATGGGGAATTGGTTGTTATTATATTTTTGGTGATAAAGGCCTTTATACATGGTATTGGGCATTGTACGGAATACCGCTCATTTTTGCTTCTGGTATATTAGGATCTGTCGTTTTCCCAACTCGATAGCCCAGCCTACAATAGAATGGGATATTTTGAAGATGAGTACGTGCTATTACGAACATTGTTGCGAGGAAACTCCTAAGTCGGCAACTAAAGCCGCCGAGTGTGACTTATTTTCTGCTGACGACAAAATTTGGTAGGTGTAATTAGTTTGACGCTTACGTTTCTTTATTTTCTTCGATGTTCATTCTTATCTCCTGTTTATAAAACAAAATAAGAATAATACGTTTGAAAAATATTAATAGATGGGGTTTATTTGACGCTTACCATAAACCGATCTCCATCACCGTTACAGGATTCGATTTGAATTCATCCATACCGATTTCCTTCCACCCAAGGCGTTGATAATACGCTGGTATGGTAGGATCAAAAGTAAATAAGTGCAGTTTTTTAAAACCAAGCTCTTTTGCTTTCAGGACTGCGACGTCAACCAGCATTTTGCCGATCCCTTGTTTTTGATATTTTGGATCAACGACCAAATCACCGAGCCAAGATCCTAAATCTGGCCGAATGCCACCATTTAATTCCAATGTGCAAGAACCTACAGGAATTTCACCGTCTAGTGCAATGTAAGTCAGAGGCATATCTGGTTTCAGCTCTTCATAATACAAAGATTCAATTTCTTCAATTCCAATCTCTGGCATCCAGATTTTACCTAAAACCTCATGCCATATTTCTGCGCATCTTGGTATGCTCGCTGGGTGGTTTTTAAGTAGATCAATAGTAATCATGATTTACCTTCAATAATTTTTATGACGTCAGGCATGATGGTTTGTAAGCGTAGAATCGTGGCTAAAGTTTGATTCACTTGTTCAATGCCCATGGCTTTATGTTCAGAGTTGCCGATAACACAGGAGCGCTCTATGTTATAAACTAACCAACCAATCCAACTAAATGCACCATAAATCGCTGCGACAACTTGATCTTTATTAATAACGCCACCTGATTTTTGATAGGTATCGATCATTTTAAAAAAGAGGTGCTTATCAAAACTGTTGGTAATTCCGCTCCAATAAAATGCTGTGTTGATGATGTCATAAGTGGGATTGATTTTGCAGACAGATTCCCAATCAATTAGGATTGGATTATTGCTACTGTCCCACAAAACGTTTTTCTGATCCAAATCACCATGGCTGACAATAAGATGTGTTTTTAAAATCGGTATTGCCTTTTGATACGATTCGTTAGCCGCCAAGATATTATTCTGATTTTGCCTTAAATTTTCAGTAAAAGGACAATTAAAACTTTCAGCTTTGTTAATTAATTCAAGAATCTTTTCTTTTGTGTGAGTATAGAATTCTGGATGGGTAATTTCAGGCTCATCCAAATTAAGACAGTGCATTTTGGCGAGGATAGTAGCTATTTTTAGAGCATGAGGTTCTGAAACGACATGTTGATCTAATGCTCTTGCATTGACCCATGGGTACACTAGAAAACCAATTCCATCTATCATAAAAAGATATTTACCAAATTGTGCAATTGCACAGATACCTGGGATATCATGAGATGCAAAACGTGATGCAATTCTTTCACTCAATTCATAATTTTTAATGACCAGTTCATTTTTTAGGTCAATGTCTTTGGATAGCTGCTTGATTGCGTAAGAGCCTTTATCTGTATCAAGTTGCCACATGATGTGGAGTAGACCGCCGTGTACTTTTGCGGGTGTTTGAATAGGCGTCCCAAGGTTGAAATGATAGCAAATTGCTTTGATATGATTATCATTCACAGACAGAAAACGTCTAATTAATAAATGATGGGGTTTACCAGCACCGCTACAATCTCCACCCATTATAAAGTCAGCAATATGCTCAAACCCCGCTTTCAGCGGAGGCGTGAACGCTTACTAACCAATAAACGCTAGCGGAGCATTTCGTATGAAAGCGTGACCTCATCTTCCATCAAGCCGTCGTCTGGGTTGTCTGTTCTTGCTTCGCAATGAATAGTGCAGGTAGGATGTGTCGCGTCGCATCCGTTGTAAGTAATTTCCACGACAAAATCACTTTCAATGCTGCTGAAGTAACATAATTCAGCGGTGCGAGAGGCGGTGCTTAATAAAAAATCAGGTGGTAGGATGCCATCTTCAAAAGAAGTACTCGCTAAGGTTTCTGTCCCTATGGCGGCGGGAATAGAAAAATGTTCGCGAAAATTAAAAAAATGGATCAAACTACCCGTGAAATGAAAGGGAGTGCGGTTGGTGACACTGACAACACTTGCCTGTGCGTGGCCGGTGATGAACAATGTGCCAGTAAAGAGTAAGGAAAGTAGGCGAGAATGTTTCATGCGGTTAAAATGGCCCATAGTAGTAGTTTTTAACCGTGAAATTGTAGCAGAAAAACTGGGGAAAAAACAAAGGCAGAATTGGCATGGATATTTTAGATTATGTGAAGCATCACTTTAATGAAAGTGTGCAAGTTAAATCGCAGCTCATGGAGCAATTGCCTTTGTCTGTGGCAAACGCAGGATCGTTAATAGCCCAATCATTGCTGAGTGGGCAAAAATTATTGAGTTGCGGTAACGGAGGATCGGGCGCTTTAGCACAATATTTTGTGGCCAACATGCTCAACCATTTTGAAGTGGAACGCCCTAGCCTGCCCGCTTTTGCCCTGACTGCAGATGCTGTTTCCATCACTTCTATCGCGAGTGATTATAGTTTTTTGGATGTATTTTCAAAGCAATTACGTGCATTAGGTGCGCAAGGAGATGTATTGTTGGCGATTTCAACCCATGGCAATGATTTGAATGTCCTGCGAGCGATAGAAGCTGCTCATGATCGCCATATGAGTGTGATCGCGCTAACAGGTTATGAGGGGGGTGATATTGCCTCTTCTTTACATCCGGATGATATTGAACTGCGCGCCCCTTCCTATGCTATTGCGCGTATAAGGGAAACCCATCTTTTATTACTGCATTGTTTATGTGGGTTGGTGGATCAGCAATTATTTCCAGGTCATGAAGGAGAATAGCATGATGCGTCGTGCTGTAGTGGGGGGGCTTGTTGCCGTATATCTATGTTTGACAGCGTGTGCAGCTGCGCCTTTTACAGCTGGGGCAGCCGTGGGAGGTGTTTTTGCCAATGACAAGCGAAACTTAGCCACCATGAAAGATGATTACAATATTCGTTATCAAGCAGGGTTAAAACTAAAATCCACGCCTGAATTAAAGTCATGTCGTATTGTTGAAACAACCTTTGGTCAAACAGTTTTGCTGGTGGGGGAAGCGCCCACGGAAGCTCAGCGTGATTTAGCAAAAAAAGTGGTTGAGACGATCCCACACGTTAAATATGTTTATAATAAAATCACCCTAGGGTCTCCTATTTCAGCGCGTGCACAATCGCAAGATGCGTGGATTACAGCCAAGGTCATTGCACAAATGATGGGATGCGTTGATCTCAATGCAACACAAATCAAAGTGGTGACAGAAGATGGAACGGTGTATCTCATGGGCATTGTGACAGCGCACCAAGCTTATGCGGCCGGTGAAATTACGCGTCGGGTGGAAGGGGTGCAACGTGTGGTGACCTTGTTTCAGTATGCGGTGGTGACGCATCATGCTCAATAATGAAATGCTGCGAGCACTTCAACAATTAGTTGGATCCGATAACTTGCTCACCGATCCTGCCGATTGTTGGGTGTATGGTTATGACAACAGCCGTCGTCATGCCCTACCTTGGGCGGTAGTTTTTCCAATAACGCATGAACAGGTGGTGGCATTAGTTCAATTAGCTAATCTTCATGCGGTGCCCTTGGTGGCGCACGGTCGTGGTACGGCCACCACGGGTGCCGCGGTGCCTATTCAAGGCGGTATCGTGGTTTCTTTTGAACGGATGACCCGCATCATTATGTGTGATCCTGTGAATCGTTTGATGATCGTTGAACCGGGCGTGAGTAATCAATTGGTTCAGGAAACAGCAAAACAGGAGGGTTTTTTTTGGGCGCCTGATCCGAGCAGTGCTTATTTTTCTTCTGTGGGGGGTAATCTTGCTTGTAATGCAGCTGGACCGCGTGCTGTAAAATATGGCACGTGTCGCGAAAACACCTTAGGTTTACGTGTCGTGACAGGACAAGGTGAAAGCCTGGATACCGGTGTGTATACGACAAAAGGCGTCGTGGGATACGACTTAACGCGTTTAGTGATAGGCTCAGAAGGTACTCTGGCTTTGATCACACAAGCCACACTCAAATTGTTACCCTTGCCTGCTGCAAAACGAACGTGGCAAGTAACTTTTTCTTCTTTGGAGGCTGCGACACAAGCCATCGTCAATGTGATGCAGCAATCCTTGATTCCTTCTGCGCTTGAATTTATGGATGAAGCGGCATTGCGACTTATTCAAACCTACTCACCTGGCTTGGTTCATGCTCAGGCACGAGCCGTATTATTGATTGAGATGGAAGGTGCCGCAGGTATGATGGAGGAAGCGGCTGCGCAAATTGAACAAGCCTGTCGAGTGCCTCATTTTTTAGAGATAAAAATGGCTTCCACAGAGGCAGAACGGCTGACCTTGTGGAAAGTGCGTAAAGCTTTATCGCCTTTATTGCGTCACTTTGGCAGCCAAAAAATCAATGAAGATGTGGTATTACCTATCAGTCGATTACCTGAATTTATTGAACGTGTGTACGGCTTGGCGCAACGACATCAATTAACTATCGTGAATTTCGGACATGCTGGAAACGGTAACATTCATGTGAATTTATTATTTGATGCAGATAAAGTGCAAGAACAAGAAGCAGCGCAGGAATGTTTGCGAGAAATTTTTGCCCTGGTATTGTCCTTGAAAGGAACGCTATCCGGTGAGCACGGTGTAGGGTTGGAAAAACTTCCTTTTATTAATCAAGAGTTAAGTCCTGTTGCGTTAAAATTGATGTCAGATATTAAACGTTGTTTTGATCCAAAAGGCATATTAAACCCAGGAAAATATGGTTCTTTTTCGTTTGAATCTAAACCTTGAAGTGCTTGATTTTGTTTTTTAAATCAGATTAAATTCCGCTGCGGAAAAGACAAACTCAAAAACCAGTATCTTCAGGTATGAGGGATAGATATGGCGGCAAAAGAAACTTCGGACATGATGTTGGGTGCAGAAGAAGTGGATGATGAACAGCAAGACGATAATTACCATACCTTGCTGGAAGAAGAAAAAAACGCTAAGAAAGCGGTGAAACCAGGCCAGAAAGCAGTAACCGTGCGCCGTAGTATTGAAGAATATCTCGAGCGAAAATGGATGCGAGAATACTACGGTGTTGATCTTGAAGATACTTAAGGATCAAACTGAATACCAATGGTTCCCATGTTGTAACATAAAGGACCCATCGTCACATTCCAATCTGTTGTACCCACATGACCTTGCTGGAAGAAGAAAAAAACGCTAAGAAAGCGGTGAAACCAGGCCAGAAAGCAGTAACCGTGCGCCGTAGTATTGAAGAATATCTCGAGCGAAAATGGATGCGAGAATACTACGGTG
>JACREE010000053.1 GCA_016218405.1 Gammaproteobacteria bacterium | reverse complement strand
CGCTGATACCCTGCGTTTATGCGCTTGGCAAGCTGCCCAGCATCATCATTTGAATGTCACCAATTACACCCCCTCAGACAATGAAAAAAAACACCTCGAACGCATTGATAAAGTCCTCGGCAGCGCACCCCCTAGCGATGCACAAACACCGTCTTAGAATTAAAAATCAGGAAGAACACAACGACTATACTCTTTGGACTTGAAGATCTGGGATTTTTTCGGTTGATGTTGGGTTAGATGAAAACATTCTGATTGAGAAAAACCAGTCCCTTCAGGCACAAGGGGTATAGTCAGCTACTGTAACAGCCCACCCCCTCACCCTCCGGGCTGTTACTGGAAGTATAATCATCAGATTAAAGAAGATAAGGGACGGTTATGTAGAAATTATATACGTCCCTTATTTATAAAAAATTTGACGTTAAGGGACTTAAATAATATACTTATATCCGTCCCTTGATAAAAAACAGGGTTTTCATCTGTGATGACTACATATTTTTAATTAAATCACATGGTAAATATTATTATGACAATCATTGGTCGCCAATATGAGCAGAAACAACTGCAAAAAATTTTCCAATCGAGTGATGCTGAGTTTGTTGCAATTTATGGACGAAGAAGAGTAGGTAAAACTTATCTTATTCGTGAATTTTTCGACAAGAAACCTTGTGTATTTTTCAGATCTTCTGGTATCCATGAAGGAAGTCTCAAGAAGCAACTAGAGAAATTTAAGAAAGAAATAGAAACTACATTTTATAAAGGACGAAAGGGAACCCAACTATCCTCACTTTCAAATTGGCATGATGCATTTGAAGCACTAAAAGACGCAATTGACCTATTTGCTGGAAAACAAAAAGTCGTTATATTTCTAGATGAAATTCCATGGATGGCTACTCCGAAATCTGGTTTATTAGAAGCGCTTGATTATTACTGGAATCGGCATTGGTCAGCAGATAAAAGAATTAAGCTGGTTATTTGTGGGTCGGCCGCTTCTTGGATTATAGATAATGTTTTGCATAATACAGGTGGTTTGCATAATAGAGTGACATTGCGTATACATTTGGAACCCTTTGCACTATCAGAAACAAAAGCTTATTTAAACAAAAAAAATGTTCACTATAATCATGATCAAATACTAACGATTTACATGTGCTTAGGCGGAATTCCTTTCTATCTTAATTTTGTTGAAAAAGGATTATCGGCCATTCAAAACATCAACAACATTTGTTTCAGCAAAAAAGGCACTTTGTATGATGAATTTGAAGTATTGTTTGCATCATTATTTAAAAAACACGAAATATATGAAGAAATCATTACTCTTATTGCTAGCAAAAGAGAGGGGGTCGCAAGACATGAAATTGAATCTCACTTTAAATATAAAGGTGGTCGACTGACAGAAAGATTAAAAGAACTTGAAGAAGCTGGATTTATTATTGGATTTACACCATGGAAAAAAGAACGCGGCCTATACTATAAGGTCATTGACGAATATACTTTATTTTATTTAACTTGGATTACGAAAAGAGTGAGAAATCGTATCTCTAAAATAATCGATGATCGTTATTGGGAAACTTTATCAGCAAAACCCGCGTGGAAAGCTTGGGCTGGACTGTCATTTGAAGCGATATGTTTCAAACATATTGGTCAGATAAAAAAAGCACTCTACATTCCTAATGGCTCTGAAATTTCTTCTTGGAAATATGTATCAGATAAGGATGAAGAATCGGGCGCACAAATTGATCTTATTTTCGATAGGCCAGATAACATAGTTAATCTTTGTGAAATCAAGTATTGTAGTACACCCTTTGTGATTGATAAGAAATATGCAAACCACATCATTAATCGAGAAAAAATATATTGCAAGGTAACTAAAACAAATAAGCAGACATTCCACTCAATGATTGTCTCAGGTGGCCTTAAAAAAACAATGTACAGTGAAGAAATTATTGTGTCTTATGCAACATTAAATGACTTATTTAAGACCGACTAATTTAGACCTCTTTTGTCAGCTACTGAGGTGTCACCGTGGGCGCATCCCAAGGACCGGTGAGGTGGTAATGATAGGTCGTGAGTTTCTGAACAGCCGAGCTGAGAATTTTATCGGTTAACCACGTAGCTGCACCTACAATCGGACCCCCTGCAATGGTCGCAATCACAGGCAAGCTCGACGTAACATACGGCGTCACCCATAATTCCAAATCGTAATCATGCGTGGTTAACCCTACCCGACCACTTAATTTAATTTTCGCAACGGGGCCCTCAATCAATACTTCTTCTGTTCTGGCTTGACCTTGATCAATATCAAATTCACCCTTTAGACTACTAAAATTAAATCCCTTACGTGTCACATCATTAAAATTAAGTTGCAATTTTTGAGTGATACTTTGCACACTAAGCATCGTAATAATTCGCCCGAGACCAATCTTCAAATTGGTCGACGAAGCCAACTCAGTAAAGGTGCCATTTTGTATATCAATCGATAATTTTCCTTGCAATGTTTTTACATTAAAATCAAACGGGGTACCTTGCCAATTTAAAGAAAACAATGCACTCGCATCATTGCTGACTACACCCGGTGCAAACCCCCAACTTTGCAACATACCTGATAAATCATCGCTCTTGAGTTCACCATTAAAATGAGAGCTTGCTCGACCCGCACTCTCATTCCATTGTCCATGCAAATCCAATTGATAATTACCCGTTGATATCGTCAATTTATCGATGGTTAATCCGGCAGGCGTAGGTGAAGTCATCAATGAAACACTGCCGATATTTTTATTCGCTATTTTTAATGAGCGCGTGTAAAAATCAAGCTTGGGTATTATTTTGGGCGATAATTTACTTTTTAGGTGATCCGTTCCTGGCAAAATCAAATAATCTAACCTTGCTTTCAATAAACTACCGTTCGTTGGAAAATAAATTTTTCCACTCATGATGTCATTGGTAATTTGTGCACGCACATCTTCTTGTTCTTTTGTCACTTGTACACGCATACTGCCACTATTGAAATCAAAAAGAGGATTACCCTCGATCCATTGAATCAGCAAAGTGGTGGCTTGCGTTGTATTTTGAGGTTTTTGAAGAAACAAAGGAAAATTTATGGCTAAACCAGATAAATCAGATTGTATTTTTAAACTATCAGGTGGCGGCGCCAAATCACCTTTTGCATGATTAAGGGTAAACAAAGCATTGAAATTACTTTGCCCTTGTATGTAATCTCCCCCCGAAAATCGACTGAGCATTTTCTCAAATAATTCACCCGAAAATGTCCCCAACACATTTATTTTTGTTTGTATCCAACCAGACATTGGCGTATTAGAAATATCTATTTTTAAAGGATGACCCAAAAAACGTCCTGTCAAAGAAGGCGAAAATAACCCCATTTCGGTAAAACTCAAACTTCCTTTTAAATTTTCAACATCAATTCCTTTAACACCAATCACATCGTCAGCAAAAACAAGTTCTCCCTTTGCTTGAACAGATTCTGTTGATTGAGAGAGCGGAAGAATTAAGTTCAGCGACAAATCAAGCGGACCTTTTCCTTCTGTATTAGCGAAACGCTCTTTAAAAATATGTTGTAAGGGACTATTTTTTATAAATTGTAAGGCTTCCTGTATGTTGGTTTTTGCTTTTCCATCAATACTCAATAGTGTTGCCTGGCCAGGCGCCCCCATGCTCGGGATCGTCGCACTTAATCCGCGCAAAGTCGTGTTATCATAAATTCTACCCACCCCTTTCGTAAAATACATGGCACGATCATTAAATACGATATTACCTGTAATAGCTTGAATAGGCGGCCATCCTGGACCTATTCGCAGATCCACATTATCTAAATCTGCATCAACGGTAAATTGACCCTGATAACCATCAAAGGGAAAATGTTCCATCGGCCCATTCAGTATCACCGTCGCGTTTGTTTTAGCATGACCTGGTATCAAAGCTTGATCAACCCAAGCTAATACCGCGGGCGGCATCACACTGTAGGGCAAATAAAGTGACTCTCGGTTTAATGTTGTTAAACGCCCACCCCCCACTAAACTAAGCCAAGGATAAGGTTTGTCTTTATCAAACAACAAACTAAATTCACCAAAACAAACGCCATCTTCATTGCTGGCTTGTGCGTTATTCACTTGCACTACAAAACGATCATTCGACAAAAATTGCCAATGCGCACTTCCAATTGCTTTGTCTAGAAAAATAGTTTTTCGAAATACTTTTAAAAAAGTAACCGATATTTTTTCGCTGGCTAAATCAAAGAATCCTTCTTCAGGCTTCACTTGAAAATGACCTGATAAATTCACCACACCCGGGATTTTATCTTTAGGTTGCGACGTCAAATTATCAACATCCCCATCCAACAACCAACCTGTTTTTTCTTGCTTAAAATAAACGTCTCGTAAGTCTCCGTTTAAATCCAGTTGATTCAATAAAGAAAGATTGTCTTTCGACAATCCACCCCATTGAGAAGCTAATTGATTCAGCAAGGAAAAAGAAAGGTGAGAAACCTGAAACTCTTTTTGATCTGTGCCTTGTTGATAAATGAATTCAATGGGTTCATGAATAAGCAGATGTTGATTAACTTTTACATCAGACAACAACCCTTGTATTTGCCAGTTTTGTGCTTTGGTCGGTGTGATAATTAAATTGATCGGACTAAAATTAAGTAAATAATTTTTTCCTTCATACTGCGCCTCAACACCTTCCCCTTGACACACAAATTGAAATTTTTCCCATTGATTATTCTTCCAATCTGCCCATATCTTGGCGTTGATTATACCTTGATTGATTTGCCCTTGATTAAACGAAAAAATACCAGACCCCACCTTCAAATCAACGTTGTTTGCTTCAAGGTAAATCTTTGCCGAAGAAAGACTCAAACCTAAACTTTGAGTCAATTCCGCAATAACATGCACTTTGGAAGATTGGGGCCGAGAAAAAGCAGCATCGCCTTCAATGTAGGTTTTATCGCCTCTATCAAATAATTCCACCTTGGAAATTTGAAGCGATAAATTTTTTTCGTTTTTTCGTTGTAACGTAATTTGAATATCAGACAATAAAATATGTTTTTCAGACAACAACCAATTTATCCACCGGTTTATTTCAACCGCATTTTTTTCTCCATTATCCACCCTGCCTGAAATTTTCCAGTGACCCAATTCATCTTGAAACACGGACAATTTGGCACCCTGAACCTCTAAATTTCCAGGTATGAAATCCCAATGCCACAAACTCAATAGAAAATTCACCCCCACATTCAAATGGTTTATTTGAATAAGGGCTTCATTATTTTCATCTTTGACTGATACCTGTTGAAGAACAAACTGAGGATAAAATCCTCGCCAACTTGTACTGACTTGCTGAATTTCAACAGGGTACCCCAGTGCTTTCGTCGCAAGCTGCTCGAAATACTGTGTTTGTCGAGTCAGATGCGTGATCATCACTCGCCCCGCCCACACAGACAGCGCAAGCAAGATCGTCGTGACTGCCAGTACTCTACGCGTTTTCTTCAGCACAGGGGCCTCGTTTTACCTTTAGGTACGAGGGATTCTATAGCCCTCGCCCTTTGGCTTTTCTTTCATGCTCCTTGAGAAATTTTTTACGCAAGCGAATGGATTGCGGCGTAATCTCAACAAGCTCATCATCCTCTATAAATTCTAGTGCCTGTTCCAGAGAAAACCTAATGGGTGGGGTTAACATAATATTTTCATCCGACCCTGCCGCCCTAATATTGGTCAATTGTTTGCCTTTTATCACATTGACGACCAAATCATTATCACGTGAGTGAATACCGATGATCATCCCTTCATAGACTTCTATTTGTGGATCAATCACCATGCGTCCACGTTCTTGTAAATTCCACAAAGCATAAGCCGCGGCCTTACCTGGCGCATTGGCTAACATCACTCCATTGAGACGCGGCGCAATGGCACCCTTTTTCTCAGGCGCATAACGCTCAAAAACATGGTACATCACCCCTGTGCCTGAGGTCGCTGTCAGGAATTCCGTTCGAAACCCGAATAAACCCCGCGACGGAATGGAGTACTCTAAGCGGACCCGACCTTGTCCATCCGGCATCATGTTGACCAAGTCACCCTTACGCATCCCCAATTTTTCCATGATGGCACCCTGATGTGTTTCCTCCACATCACACACAAGTAACTCATAAGGTTCCCATCTTGTTCCCTCTACTTCTTTGGTGATCACTTCTGGTCGTGACACGGCCAATTCATAACCCTCACGACGCATGGTTTCTAGCAAGATGCCTAGATGTAACTCTCCACGACCTGATACTTTGAATTTATCGGGATCTTCTGTGTCTTCAACCCGTAAAGCGACATTGTGAATCAATTCACGTTGTAAGCGTTCACGCAATTGTCGGCTCGTCACAAATTTGCCTTCTTTACCCGCAAAAGGCGAGTTATTCACCTGGAATGTCATGCTCATGGTAGGTTCATCTACCGTTAAAGCAGGCAAAGCTTCCACTTGTTTAGGGTCACACAGAGTGTCAGAGATACTTAAATTCTCAATGCCCGTCACCGCGACAATGTCACCGGCTTGTGCTTCAGGCACTTCAATGCGGTCTAAGCCCAGATAGCCCATAATCTGCAAAATACGGCCTTGTCGTTTTTTTCCTTCGCGATCAATAATCGTCACTGGCATATTTGTTCTAGCTACACCACGACTAATGCGACCAATTCCAATGGCACCCACATAGCTTGAATAATCCAACTGACTAATTTGCATCTGAAAAGGACCTTCAATATCGACAACAGGGGCAGGCACTTTATCAATAATGGTCTGCAATAACGGTGTCATGTCGGTTGAGGGTTGCTTCAAATCAAGGGTGGCATAGCCTTGTAAGGCAGAAGCATACACCACAGGAAAATCCAATTGTTCTTCCGTTGCACCTAATTGGCAGAATAAATCGAACACTTGGTCCATCACCCAGTCTGGCCGGGCAGAAGGCCGGTCTATCTTGTTGATTACAACAATGGGATTGAGCTTTTGCGCAAAGGCTTTCATGGTCACAAAACGGGTCTGGGGCATGGGGCCATCCACAGCATCGACCAATAGCAGCACTGAATCCACCATAGATAGAATACGCTCCACTTCCCCGCCAAAGTCAGCGTGCCCTGGGGTATCCACAATGTTAATGAGGTAATCTTTCCATCGAATAGCCGTATTTTTGGCCAAAATGGTGATGCCACGCTCTTTTTCTAACTCATTAGAGTCCATCACACGTTCGGGCGCCGCCGCACGTGCATCTAAAGTGCCGGATTGTTGTAAAAGTTTGTCCACCAGCGTGGTTTTGCCGTGATCAACGTGGGCGATAATAGCAATATTGCGTAAGTTTTTTACCATGAAACGAGCTCGCATCCATCAAAAGTTAGAAAAAACAAAAAGGAAGGCAGGGAGTATAGCAAATTTTTGCCAAAAATGAGGATAAATGGGTATATATTTTCTGAAGAGGAATAGGAGCTGTTTACATTTCAGGATAAAGTCTTGGAAACCAACTTTCGAGAACATCTAAAGGAAAACCCAAGGTTACAGGGCCTTTAGGTGTCTTAGAGATCAATAACCCAGCCCCAATTAACTTATTTAAGATAGTGCGTGCCTGCCGCTCTTGATAACCTGTGATGGCGGCAGCTTTGCCTCTCTCAATTTGTCCTTGGAGTAAAGCTTCGCGCAAGAGCAAAAAAGACCCTTTGGGTAAACGATCGGCATCAATTTCTTCGACAACATAACGTTCTATTCTTCGTGAAAGCGTTATGGGTTCAATCAAACTATCCATATAAATGACTTGATCTAAGCAAGTTTCAAGAAAAAAAGCACAAAATGAAACCAACCCTTTGGCGCTGAGGTTCCCACGGCCATCCAGGTCGCCTTGCCTTGGCAAATCTGCTTCCATAAGATGCGCCTTATATGAATTAACACGCCTTGCCAGTCCTCTAGAAAGTGACCATAACGTAGAGCCAATCCCTAAATACTGCAAAAAAGCATGAGAAAATAATCGCGCAACACGCCCATTCCCATCTAAAAAAGGATGAATCCAAAGTAATCTATGGTGTGATGCCGCTACTGCAATAATACGTTGAATTTTATGAGAATGTTTGAGGCTGTAAGCTTGTTCAAAACGATGCATGAAAGCGGGAATTTCTTCAGGCCCAGGAGGAATATGTTGTCCAATTTGAACCCAGCTCTGCCGAAAACGGCCAGGCTCGACCAAAAGACGAATTTGCGTACCAGAATTTTCGACCCACAGCAATTCTTCAGGTAATTGACTGCAAAACTCTCGGTGTAAAGCACAAAGAAAATTTGAATCTAACGTAAAATGAATTTTACCCTCATCGATTTTACACTGAAGATCAATATGTGCTTTTGCTTCAAGTTGCAAAGCACGTTTTTTATGCGCTTTAGAAAAATCTCCTACCAAAGCGCGGTCGATATCTCGAGGATGAGTATTATGGCCTTCGATTAAGTTGCTATAGTAGCAGTTCATCGAGCGAACTAATTGTCCAATAGATTCAGCCACAACAGGGTGAAGTCGTGCAGCAAGTCCGCAAGATTTAGAGATCAACTCGCTAGACAAATCTAACAAGACGGGATGACGCCCTTCTTCGGGAAGCAGGGGGTCCATTAAAGAAATATCTACCATTTTGCCGATCCATATTTTACATAACAACCTTGATTATTAGACATTAATAAGAAATATTCAACAAAAATTGCCGATTATTTTGCCGATTGTCGTCCGTGATTTCCCAACAATTTTTGTTACACCCAAAAAATAATCAATTAATTTTGTAGCGCCATAACAAAACCCCTGTTCTGGTCTATCCTTACAAACAAATACTTAATTTTGTTCGAGGTGTTTATGACGACAGAGCACAATTATTACAAAATTTTGGAAGTTCAAGAAACAGCCAGCCCCCAAGAAATTAGAAAAGCCTATAAAAAACTAGCTTTAACTCTTCATCCCGATAGAGGAGTCAGTGAGCATGGGACCCGAATGATACGCCTTAACCATGCCTACGCTGTTTTATCAGACACCCAAAAGCGAGCACACTATGATCGCTTGCGCCAACTGCATGGCGATGAGCTCGCTGATCAAGCCTTGTGCGATCCGGCTGTATTAGGACGGCTAGAAGCATTAAAACGACCAGAGCCCTTGGGCGATCTCAGCACCCAAGCAGGATTGATGGCCGCTCTATTGAAATATGAAGCTGAATACCAACAAAGGTCACAGAGAAATGAGCCAGGCGCTGCGTCCATTCTGCAGGGCATTGCGCTGATTAAACAGTATGCGCAAAGAGCAAGCGCGCCTCCTTCAGATAATGATGTTCTCCTGACCCAAGTGAGAATGATGATCAGAACGACCACGGGTCGACTCAACGCATTAGCGGCTGCCGCAGTAAATTTAGGCCAGAGAAATCAGCGCGCCCCCGTCCAGCGGGTTCATGCAGCCACCGCGGGCATATTGAAGAACGCCGCACCACCACACCAACCCGATTTTTTTCATCAGGCATTTCGCATGGATTTCAGGAATTATGATGGGGTACTGGCCACGCTTGAGGCATTAAAACATGACCCAGCCTGCCACGATTCTGGCGCAGCGGGTGATCTTGCCAACATTGAACATCACGTGAGGGTTAGAAATACGCCCATGGCAGCCCGCCAAAGCGCGGAGGAGGTGATAAAAATAATGGATGACATCGCTCAACGCCACAGGCGTGATCCACTCAGTATCATCGCAAAAGCTGTCAGCGATTTAGTTAAACAAGAGCTTCCACCCACCCCAGGCGCTCAGGCGTCATCGGCACAACCATCTTCACACTAACGAAAAAAGGATGCTTTTCAAATCCGCTGCACTAGCAGCAATCCTTTTCGATAACACTGATTGGCCTGTGTTTGTTCACCCATTTTTTCAAGCAATTGCGCCAGGGTGGCGTAAGCTTCTGCTGAAGGCGCCAAGGCAATACAGGTTTCAAGGTAACTGCGGGCTTTACCCCACAACTGATTGCGAATACAAAGACGCCCTAAACACAGCAACAGAGCAGGATCTTCAGGGTGCAATTTCAACCAATACTCTGCGTGCTGCAATTGTTTTTGAGCATCTTCACTTTCGAGTAAACCATAGTAAGTAACTAATGTTGTATCCCATTTTTTCTTCAGTGCAGTTTGAAGCAATTGTTCAGCCAGCGTCGCTTGGTGTGTTTTCATTAAATAGCGAACATACTGTATCAAGATACCTGGCTCATGATGCAATTCTTTGGGCATGCGGTACCAAACTGATTCAACTGCAGCAGGGTCATGACCCTTTTCAGCCTGCTGCAGTAAACCCAAATAAATTTTTTGTTGCAACGAAGCGTACTCAAAAGGCGTTAACACTTTCGCTTTTTTCAAACTGGGACTCAAGGCTTCTAAATTATCATAATCTTGAAGATCCAAATAAATACCCTGCAATAATTTTAAAATATAAGCATGACGTGGCGCCAAATCATGTAAACGCCTCAGTGTCGCCAAAGATTGTTCTAACTGATGATGATTAAGTTGAAGTTGTGCTTGTGTTAACCCCACTGCAATTTCTGCTGAAGGCATCACGCTGTGTGCTTTATGTAAGTAATCATCTCGACGATCATCCTCCCCCAATTCTTGCGCGGCTCTTGCTGCAGAAAGATAGTTGATTAAAGGCATATCCGTATCTTGCGCCGCCTTCAATAAATTTTTTTCTGCTGTCTGCCAACGTCCTTCCGCTAATTCAATCAAGCCACGCGAAGTTCGCTCATGTGCACGACGTAATCGACGTTGTTTCGCCCATAAACGCCACCGTGTGGTCATGCCACTTAACTTTGTTAACAAACGTAAAAACAAATGAAGCAAAATGAAAGCAAGCACCACGCTTGCAATGGCAAACCATAAAGGTGTTTCAACTGTCCATTGATGATAAGCCAACAGCACATACCCTGGATCGGCTTGAATTTGCAATCCCAACCAAACAAACAGAAGTAAAACAGAGAGGAATAGCACTAATAACTTCATGCGTGAGCTCCCGCCGCGCGAGGTGCAACAGGCGCAGACACAGATTGCTGCGCTCGACCCATGGCTGCCACTAAATTAGATAAGTCAGGCAAAGCAGGTTGAACCATTTGCTTTTGTAACTCCACCAAACTTTGCTGTAGAGCACGCGAACTCAAATTATTATCTGTAAAATAATGATTTATCCAGGAAGCAGCATGCTGCAAACTGGCGACGTACACCGCTTGTTGCTGATGCAATGCAGCCCATTGCGCTTGCTGCAGTTGCAGCTGAATATTTTGCTTGAGATAAAGAAATTCTTCAGGTGCCAACAGGGGCTCAATAGGTTGCCCGTGATGACGAATAATGACAACACGCTCTAAAGCATGCCAGCTGGTGGAAAGCGCATCCTTCCAATCCGTGAGGTACGTATCGAATTTCGTTGCATGATAGGGCGGTTTTAAGGTAGGTGGGGTACGCGGTAATTGAGGCACCAACGGTAACTGAGTGACTTCATCTGACAATGCATTTAATTTTGTGATGATGCCTGGCAAATCCACATTGGGCACTGCTTGCAGGGCCGCCATGTCTTTTGCCAAAACTTGTCTTACGTCTAACAAACCCGAAAATGACAGTGTGCTCAAACGCTGATCGATCATTTTTAATAAGGCAAGTGTACCCGACACATCACCTTGATATTTTAAATTTAATTGCGCAAGCTGCGCTAAATATTCCGCTTGAATCAGCAAACCATTTTCCGCTGGCCCCATGATTTGAGACAGATGCTGCAAGGTCTCGTTCAACACACTGAGTTTATCGTCTTGATGTTGTAATTGTGTTTCTAGCGTATGACCTTGTTGGGTTGCCTGTTGAATATGTTGTTCAACCTGTCGGCTATTCTCTTGTGTCTTATGCCACTCATTTCGTGATTCATTATACAAAAGAAGCACCATGATATTTGCAATCAAGGCCAACAAAATAGCCGTGAGCGCCCACGTTTGACGAGGTGCAGATGAAGGGGGTGTTTCAAGTGAGCGTTTTAGTTCCACGCCATTCTCCTCTTTTAAGTGCATCCACTATCGCTTCGTTACTGGCATCATGCGCTACATAAAGTGATGCAAACCCTAAACGCAATGCAGCTTCTTTAATGCGTGGACTGGTAACAAGTAAGCGTTGTTGCTTTAGCCAATCTTGTTGGGTTTCCCCCACCAGGATAAGCAAGTTAGATAAGGCCTCTTGACTTGTTATCACGATAGCATCAATTCTCATGCCCTTCCATGCCAGTGTTTGTTTTTGCGCTTCCTGTGTCGGCAAAGTACGGCGGTATACGATAGCATGAAAAATCTGCGCACCACGCGCTTCTAAGGCCTGTGCCAGCAAAGTTCGTCCGCCCTCCCCACGAAAAATAATTATTTTTTGGCTTCTTACGTGCTTAAACCGAGGCAAAGCCAATAAGCCTTCTGTTCGATAATCAGCCAGCGGCACCCATGCCACTTCCAAATCCAGCTCAGAGAGAGCGCGCGCCGTCCCGGGGCCTATCGCTGCAATAGAAACCTGCTGAGGCCATTGCAAAGAAGCAGAAAAAAAAGAAAATGTCTGGCGTACCGCAGTAGGGCTCGTGAAAACAGCCAGGTCAAAAGTAGACAACTTAGCCAAATAAGATTTGAGCACCTCCCCCTCTTGAACTTGTGCAATGGTCATGACAGGAAAAAGAAAGGGACGCCCACCCTCGTGCTGAATTTTCTCTGCCAATTGACTGGCAAAAGGTTCAGGGCGAGTGACCACAATGTAATCAGGTGTGTTTATCGTCATAAATATTCAAGGTTGAAAGGATGTCTTGACCTCCTTGAGTCAGCAATTCTTCTGCCAACAATTCACCCAACGACGAGGCTTCATCAATCAAACCTTCTTTTTGTCCACGCAAAATACGCGCACCATCCGGTTGCGCAATCAAACCACGCAAACAAAGGCGATCGGACCTCACTTGTGCATACGCTGCAATCGGCGCACGACACCCCCCATTCAGGCGGACAGCAAAGGCACGCTCTGCCATTAATTCATCGCGTGTCTCGGGATCATTCAATGGTGCAATTAATTGTTGAATAGCCACATCATCTTCACGACATTCCAAACCCAGCGCACCCTGCCCAGGCGCAGGCAAACACAGCTCTGTTGAAATAACATGGAAATGCAATACAAGCGAATGCGCCTCCTGAGAAGAAACAAACGAAGCAAACCCTAATCGTTCCAACCCCGCCGCAGCCACCACCAAGGCATCAAACTGCCCTTCTTCCAACCGCTGTAAGCGCGTATTTACATTCCCTCTTAAGGTCACAACCTGAAGATCAGGACGAAACGCTAATAATTGGCTCTGACGACGCAAACTCGCCGTACCCACTCGCGCACCCTGCAGCAAGGAAGACAAGTCTCCTCCCGATAAAGTCACCAGCACATCACGCGGATCAGCTCGCTCACAAATAACAGGCACAACCAAACCTGGAGGGAAATGCATGGTCACGTCTTTCATGGAATGCACGGCGATGTCCGCCTCATGATTCAACAAGGCTTGCTCAAGCTCCTTAACGAAAAAACCCTTACCCCCCACCTCTATTAAACGAGAAGAAAGATGACGATCCCCCTCCGTCGTAAGCGGTAAAAACTCTATTTTTAAGGAAGGATAATGCGCCTGAAGCTTATCTGCGACACACTGAGCCTGCACCAGCGCCAGCGGACTCTTACGCGTCGCGATACGGATAACAGAAGGAAACATTTGACACGTCCAAAACGTAAAAAGGAAAGACTAACCGTCGTGAGCGAAAAAGGTGGACTTATTTTGGAGCGGGAAACGAGACTCGAACTCGCGACCCCAACCTTGGCAAGGTTGTGCTCTACCAACTGAGCTATTCCCGCATTTTGATAGAAGGGTATTGTATTCATCTGACGCAGCGTGTCAATAGCAAGCTCTTCCAATGCAAGATGGGTCTGAAATAAGCGAGTAAGTCCAAGATCATTCATGCCAAGGGGGGGATGAATACCTACACGCATGAAAGAAAGTGAGATGGTTTAGAAAGTGTCAGGCGGTTTTTAGAAGGAATGCTATCAGTGGATTGAAGGGGGTGGAAAATGTGCTGGATAAGCTTCCAAAATCATGCCAAGCGAAAATGGTTTTACCAACAATTCAAATTAAAGTGGTCCCTGTATAAAGTTATCTACAATAATAGTTGTTTTATCCATTTTTTTCATCTTGAAAAATTAAAAAGGTCCTTTAAACCAATCCCCTGGTACGTCATGAAGAACTGGGCTTTCTACTGTAACACTTAAATCATGATCAACAGATAACATACTGGTAATACCTCTAACAATACTTTCATTAGAAGGATAATAGTGTTTTGTTAATCCAAAACTCATTGGCTCTGGGTTATCGGGTAAAGCAATTCTCACTGGTGGTCGCGTTAATATAGAAAAACACTCCATACAAATCCGTGCAATAATTTCACCTGCGATAGATCCTGTGGTGACACCCGTATCTAACACTATTAATTTTTTAGTTTTGTGAACAGAGGCAAAGATCGCATTCCAATCAATGGGTTTAACAGTTCTAAGGTCAATAATTTCACATGAAATGCCCTGTTTCTCTAGATAAGACGCCGCTCGAATAGCTTCGATCGTCATATAAGACATGCTTACCAGCGTAATATCTTCCCCTTCTCGCACTATACGTGCTTTTCCAATAGGCACTCGATAGTCACCAGAAGGGACCAACCCCTCGCTATCATGTAACCACCGATGCTCTAAAAACAAAACAGGGTTATCATCAAAAATGCTTTCCAACAATAACCCTTTTGCATCTGCTGGTGATGCTGGCATTACCACCTTTAAACCTGGAATATGTGAAAACCATGCTTGCAAATTTTGCGAATGAGTAGGCCCTTGCCCCCACCCTCTACCAATAATTAACCGAATCACGATAGGAACAGAAACTTGACCACCAAACATGTAATACCATTTCGCTGCTGCATTCACCAATTGATCCATGGCTAACAAGAAAAAATCTAATCGTTGATGCGTCATCACCGGTCTATATCCAGCAAGCGAAGCACCGATACCCACACCTGTTATTGCATTTTCTGATGTAGGCATATCAAATACCCTTTGTTCGCCAAACTTTTCTTGTAACCCTGCTGTGGTACCAAAAATATGTTTTGGATCATCCACACCCAACCCAAAACAAAGAACATTAGGATCAAGCTCCATTGCCATATGCATAGCCGTATTGATGGCCGCCCCATACGTCATATTTTGCATCATGTGGTTAACTCACCTTTATAGGTGGAACAATTCAAATTAGCTTCCGTTGATTTATACTCCCCCGTAACTGCTTCTATGGGTTTAGGAAATGGAGCAGTCTCCGCAAGTTCAAATGCTACTTCAATTTCTTGATCAACATCCTCCTCCATTTTTTTTATTACCTGTTTTGACACCCGACATTTCCCAACTAAATAAACCCTAAAAACCTCAAGGGGATCTCTGGCCTTCCAAGATAAAAATTCATTTTCCGTACGATAACCTAGATCATTATCATAATTTGGCCCGCAATGTTCTCGCCATCGATAGGTTTCAAACTCTAAAAAACATGGACCGCCTCCCTCCCGAATAGAGGCAATTGCGCAACGAGCTACATCATGGCTTGCCAAAACATCATAACCGTCCCCATGATATATGGTAGCACCCATTGCTTTAGCTATTTCATATATCTTTCTCTCTGCGGGTTGTCGTTTAGAAAACGGGGAATACACCGAATATCGGTTGTTTTCGCAAACAAACAATACAGGCAATTTTTTTAAGACAGCAATATTAAGCGATTCATAAAAAACACCCTCTTCAACTGCACCATCACCTAAGAAAATACAGCTTACCTTACCATGGCCAGCAAGTTTGAGAGAAAGTCCTAAACCAACCCCAATTGGAATCGTATTACCAACTATTGCAGTGCTCCCCATAAAACCTACTGCAGTATCAATTAAATGCATAGAACCGCCACGGCCTCGACAGCATCCTGTGACTTTGCCATATATTTCTGAGATCATTGCTTGAAGCGAACCACCTTTAGCAAGATAATGTGCGTGGGCGCGGTGAGTGCTTACACAATAATCTTCGTGATATAATTGACGTCCAACGACAGCAGCAACCGATTCTTGGCCAATAGAAAGATGTACGGGCGTACGCATTTTTTGTTCTTTGTAGCGATCTGCAATAGCTTCCTCTACCTTACGTATACGTAACATCGTGTAAAATAAATCCATTTCTATATCAATGTTATTTCTCATACAATAAAAATGCTCATGCAAAATTTTTCATTGCGCGAATATTATAAAAGCGATCTTCATCCTTAAAGCCACCGTCAGTTACTGTGCGTCCATTCACCAGTAACTTAAGTATTAATACACTACATTTATAACCACAACCACCTATAACAAAAATCTTCATTTGGATTAATTCCTTTTTAAACTAAGGTTTGTGAATATACTCTGAGGGCATTATTTTTAGCACCTCTATATTTTTTCCAACCCATTCAATGGTTTGATCAATACCTTCTTCTAAACTGATGTTATCTTTCCATGCTAATTCATGTCGAGTTCTATCAGAGTCAAGCAAATAAGCCGCATCTTTTCCAGGCCGCTCTTCAGCCATATCCACCACATCTTCAAGGTTAATTTTCATACGACAACAAATCAATCGAACAACATCACGAATTGAAATATTTCTTTGCGTGGAAAAGTGATAGATTTTACCAGGCTCAGCATTTAACAATACTCGCAAGGTACCATCTACTACATCTTGAATATGAATAAATGATCTCACCGAATGACCGCCGCCATGCAAAGGCAAGCGCTTATTTAACTTGATACTCATAATCGTTTTAGGAATAATGCGATAAAGTTGCTGACCAGGACCATACACGTTGGCAGACCGAGTAAACACAACTGGAAATTTATAGTTTTTGTATAAAGCAGTTAACCACATATCAGCCGCTGCTCTCGATATGGCATAAGGCGTACTTGGATTATAAGGGGCCGAAGTTAAAACCAAACCTTGCGTAGAGCCATATACTTCTGGCGTAGAAACATGAACATATTTTTTGAGAAACTTACACTTTCTTAATTGCTCATGAAATTTAACAGTAGAAACCACATTCGTCATCATCCAGTCGACCGGATATACCCAGCTTTCAGCCACCATACCTTGTGCAGCAAAGTTAACAATATAGCTAGGTTTTTTTTCATGAATTAAACTCATCATTGAATCTAAATGATGATTCAAATCTCGTTGATAATATTGATATTGATTAAACACTTTAGCGTTTAACCAACGATGTGGAAGAAAAACCGAATGAGGCTCAGCTGAACGACTCATACCAATCACTTCAAAATTATTCAGCAACGCATGCTTAATAAAGGCCGATCCTGAAAAAGAGTTACTTCCTATAACCAGAATTTTTTTCATAGAATTATTAATAAATTAACATGATTTAAGATACGCTACCGCCCTACGGTACATGAAAATTCGCGCGCAACGAGAACCTTTTAATGATAAGGTATGTGTGAATTCTAATGCACCACTACAAAATGTCAACAACAAGTCTCTTCCAACACAAGAAAGGAAGGGATGGGATTTGTTTAAATTTTTCTTTTTCAATATTTGATTCAAACATCATCAACAGATCGTTTGTCCTTAAGAATCGCCAATGCTCTCAACACAGTGGAATATCTGCGAGAACGATTTAAGCGGCTTTTACAATTGCCTACAAATTTATTCAACGAAAAATTATATACCTTTCCATCAATCAATGTCTCGTCTCCAAAAGAAGACAATGTATGAATTCCATCCTTGAATAACGGGGTACCAAATGGGTCAAGTACTCGAACAGGCACTTCTTGAAATTCCACACTACTCAATTTATCTACTCGATTTATAACCACCCTCTTTTGGCTACCACCTGTGCAATCTTGTGTAGGTCGATATAGCTTCCCCTCAAAAATAAAAGGAGTTCCCCCAGGCCGCGAGGATCTGACATCAGTTTTGACTGGATTATTTTGGTGTGGCTGCCAGGGTCCGACCGGCCCTTCTTTGGAATACCAAATCCAGAGACTTTTATCGGCTCCTGATTTTGCACTACTGCACATCAGCCACCAATAATCCGAAAAATAGAATATCGTTGAATCAACACCATCAAAATCATCAACCAAGGTAGATTTCCAATGCCATTTATTTTTTTCGATGTCCAACTCGTATAATCGTATTTGGTTCAATTCGTAAGTTTCTGGCACACAATAAATAACCCCGTTTGTTTCAAAAACATACGGGTAGGAGGCATGACAAGGCAACTCAAGCTCGGGAAAATTATTGATCGTTGACTCTGCTTGTAGTTCACATATCCTCCCTTTTAAGGGGGATGCTCCTCTATAATTAAGATATTCATACAGTATGAAACGTTTATTTTTAGTTACAAGGCCAAACGGATCTGCAGCAAACTCATCACGCTTAAAATTTGTTAATAATTTAATTTTTCCTGCAAATTGAGTATCTTCCAAAAATTTCGATATGGGCGTTGAAATCAACGCTATATTCCAAATTTCAACATAAAACCAAGTTTTCCAGAAATATCTAACCCTATTCCTCAATAACTTGAAACAAAACAGCAACATATAAAAATTATAGGGATTTTTGTATATAGGCGCCCCTGAATTAGTCGGAGGGTCATTTAAATAGTGCGCGACTCCATTTTGAATATCTTGACAAACCTGTCTCGGCCAATTTGCACTTTCATAAAGCGCTTGATCCAAATTCCTCTCATAAGAATACTTGATTGTAGAGAAAATTCCTTTTTTTAAAACAATACCTCCATCCAAAACATCTGTAATGCGTTGAAGTATTGATCCCGTGTAATCATCATCACGATAGATCTCCCAAAAACAAGGGGGACCACCTCGATATTTTGTTTCGTCATCGTGATGGAAAGACCAAATACCGTAACGCGCTACTGATAAAATCTCTCCTCGTGTAATACCAAAGGCAAATTTGATGATAAAATCTAAGTTATAAGATCTGATCAACTCAATATCATTTTTCTTAAAATACTGACTGTATTTGCCACGATATTCAACGTCACAATGGACAGAAGGAATATTTAAAAAAAACGCTGACATATCCACCGGATCCAAGGATCTAGGGGTTATATATCGTCGATATATTTTCCACAAAAAATATTTCGAAAACATATTTTTTAATTTGGAAAAAAACCTGGATCTCGCAGTAAGTAAAGCACCTTCGTCATCTTTAATTAGAAGTTCGATCGAAACTCCTACATGAGATAAATCCATAATCGCTTTATATTGCCAATCTTGTAAAACATCGCCATTACACATAATGCCACAACGAAGCTTCTTTTTGTTTTCTACGGCATGAGCTTTTGGAAAGTCATCCATTTTCATAAAAATCTATCCCTTAGTTAACCCTGTTTAATTTTTCATATAAAAATATTGACCGTAGAGAAACAATAAAGATATTTTGAAAAATAAATCCAAAGAATATGCAGCCTAAACTCTCAAGATATCCTACGTCAAAATAGTTATCGTGCATACATAATTTTTATATTAACATCCTTTGCATGTAAAAAAGCGCATACGGGCATGGCGAGTGGATTATTTTGTTCTATGCCTTTCTTTATAACGTCATATTTTTTTTCACCCACCAAATAAAAGAAGAGGACACGACTGTTAAGTAAGCGTTTTTTTGTCATAGAGATTCGTTGATAAGGCGCTGATGAGGGCGTCATCAGGAGCGTGGCTTGTGTGGTATGATCAGATAGTCCGACATTAATTTCTTGAGCACAAGGGAACAGAGAAGCTGTATGACCATCTTCACCCACACCTAAAATAACAGCATCAAAAGTAGGTAGCTGTGAAATAGTTTTTTCAGTGGCCAGACTAACGAAGTCCGCCTTTGAAGCAACATTTTTTAATAAATTATCTTTAACTCTCTTTTCATTGCTTTCTTCTGCTAGAGGCGAAACACAACGTTCATCTGTTAACGTAATGGTTACATGCTCCCAATCTAAGTTAATTTGTGAAAGACCATTAAATAACTTCTTTGGAGATGTGCCGCCCGGAACAACAAGATAAGCATGTCCACGTTTATCAATCGCGTCCTGCAATATTGATGATAAATGAGAAATAAAATAATCATTAAGAGAATCAACATTGTCGAAACAATAAAATTTCTTATTAGAAATATCAGATATTGAATTCACGTTAGATAGGATTTTTTGCATATTCATTTAAAAAAACAGCATCGATTGAATAGGCCAAAAAGCAATAACCTTCGGCTATGTGTTGAATTAAACGTTCAGGCTCAGGTTTAACCACATGTATTCCACAAGCAACATTAGCTGAAATTGAGGATTTTAAAATATGATCAATTGCTTTTATAAATTCGGGTTTTTCAAATTTGGCCGTTATTTTCATCGAAGCAGATAAATCATAAGGGCCAATTAAGATCGCATCTAAGCCTTTTACTTTTAATATTTCTTCTAGATTTTCTAATGCATTTATGTTTTCTATCATGGCAACAATCATCGGTAACTGCGCCTCTTCTTCATAATTTGAAAAATATTTACCAAATAAATTTGCACGAGAGAACCCAACACCCCGAGAACCAGCAGGAGGCCAACAACAAGCATCACGCACTTCCATCAATTGCTGAGCACTTTCTATCATGGGCACAATGACTCCGCCCGCACCCGCATCAAGCACTTGCTTGCAGTCCTTGGCATGACACCGCGCAATTCTAGCCAAAGGAAGCGTGCCTCCTAGCATTAAGGCACGAAATAAATTAGGCAACTGATGAAGAGATATTGATCCATGCTCCAGATCCACCGAAACCCAATCATAACCAGCCTGGCCCATGATTTCTGCAATAGACGCATCCGGAATTTGCATCCAGCTCCCCACACTAGGCTGACGCTCACGTAACTTCATCCTCACTCTGTCTATCATTTCTTTTCGATTTAACACAGACTCACCCATTTGATTTTTTTAAAGATAGTAATCTAAGTTTTCTAAGTTCTTTGAACTAACACATCCTTTAGGAAGCGACCCTGATTCATTAACTTGAATACCAAAAAAATCCGCTCCAACAGCAACGGCACCCTCCCAATCAGAAATGGCATCACCTACCATTAAAATGCGTTTCGGCGACCATTTATTATCAATTAAAATTTTTTTTAATATGTTTTCTTTGCTTGTTGGAGAACCGTAGACACCTTTAAAATAAGGTTGCATATTTCTACGATCAATAATTTCATTTAATTCAATGATGGGCGTTCCTGATGCAATAAAAAGAGGTAACTTCTGATAATATTTTTCAAGAAAATATCCTGCACCTGCAACATAAGGTGCCTTTACAATTTCATCCATTACTAGACGTGAAAAATTACGGGAAAGCGCCAAACCTACTTCTTCCGTATAGGGTTTATTTAATAAATTTTCATGCCAATAGCGAAATTTTACAAAACGAGAAATACCTTCATGTTGCTTATGCCAAGCGATCACCTCATGAACAATTTTTTCACCATAAGATTCATATAATTTTCCAAATGCCTCTGTTTTGATAGGGGCTGAATCAATTAATGTTCCATCGAAATCAAATACAATAGCATCATAACGACAAAGACTGGTTAACACACTTCCATCCTATCTTTTATTTCATTAATTAACTGCAATAAACCCTGCCCTAAATCGATATGCATGGGAGGAATATATTTTCTCCCCAATTTTGGCTGATACGCGTAAGGCGTGCGAGTATAGTGTCCCACATAATTGGAGTCGACAAATTGTACCGCGTCTTCAGGTAAGCCCATGATCTCTGCGAGCATTTTTAGTAGATCATGCACGCGCATCGGTTCTTGCCCTGTTAAAACAATGCTCTCATTCCTAAATTCATCGCCCAAAGCCACCACACTTGCACGTGCTGCATCATCAACATGAATATATTCTCTCAATGCTTCAGGGCTACCCTGATAACGTACTTGCCTTGTTTCAAGGGCGGAACTTACAATTCGATATAACCCGTTGCTCTCATCTGATCGTGCGCCATAGAGAGAACCGTAACGAAGAATGGTGTAATCTAGGTTATAAACTCTTTGATATTCTTCAATGTAATTTTCAGCGGCTTGTTTGCTACATCGATAAAAACTGCCTTCACGGCTATAAACATAAATGGTACTAGCATAAACATAGCGCGCTACTTGATGATGCCGACAGGCTTCCATAACATGCACATTGCCTAAAATATTAATATGCACCGTATCCATAGGCTTGTGCAAGGCATCATTCAGATCGGCAATAGCAGCAAAATTATAAACTGCTTGACATCCTTCGACTGCATAATCGACGGCTTTGGCATCCAGGATGTCCCCTACGATCATTTCTTGATCGGGGCGCTTATAAGGAGAATATACTCTATCGAAAATACGTACTGCATACCCTACCTTAGACAAGGCATCCGCGACATGGCTACCTAAAAAGCCAGCGCCTCCCAACACCAGTACCTGCTTGATATCCATATTCTTCAAAAATACGTTAAAAAGTTAATAAGCCTTGTTCACGCAAGCCATGAACAAGGTGCGAACAGGCATTTTCTTCCATAATGGCTCGCGTTTCTTTTGCATAAGAGCCCATGTGTGCCGTCATTTGTACATTATCACAGTCGAGCAATGGGCCAGTATAAGGCTCACTTTCAAAACAATCTAACGCTGCACCACCCAGGCGTTTTTCTTTTAATGCTTGATATAACGCATTTTCATCAATTAAGCCTCCACGAGCAACATTCACGAGTAAAGCATCTGTTTTCATGATACGAAGCGCTTTTTCATTGATAAGATGATGTGCGTCGGAGGCATAAGGAAGATGGAGAGTGACCACATCGCTTTCTTTCAGCAGTTGTTCAAATTCAACAAATTCGACCTTTCCAAATAAATCTATCTTAACTTTATCATAGACAAGAACCTTTGCCCCAAATGCTTCTAACAATCTTGCAACCTGTCTCCCAACGCGTCCAAACCCGACAACTCCCATTGTTTGTCTGGCAATTAATCGTCCCATGAGGGATTGCCAATTTCCCGCATGAATAAGCTTATCCGATTTAACAAGATAGCGTGATAACGATAAAATGTGCGCTAATGTTAATTCTGCAACAGCGGAAGTGGGTGCGTCGGGTGTATTGTAGACACGCACACCCTGTCGATGAGCTTCATCAAGATCGACATTATCAAGACCTGTGCCGCAACGAGAAATCACCTTTAATGATTTAGCCTTTCTAATCACTGAACGTGTTAATGGCTCAGTACCCGCCAGCATGCCCACCACTTGTTCATCCAACAATTCTAAAATTTCTTCTTCAGTTAATCGCCTTCCATTAGGATTAAATATAAATTCAAATCCTGCGGCTTCTACAATAGATCGCTCTTTAAAATTATCAAGATTGAATGAAGAAGTTGAAAACAGGAGTTTTGACATTGATTTGTTCTACCTTATTAACACTAAACCGGAGTAACCGCATGAACGTTACCCATTTTTTCTCTAATTTTTAGAGTCATTTTTTTCACATCGCTATAATAGTTTTGTTCAAGCGCACGGCTACAAGGTGCAGGTGCTTCAGGCAGAGTAATACGTAATGGATTATTTTTCAGATGGTGCAAGGGTATTTTTTCAAGCACAGCAGAAATAACTTCGCCTGCTAATCCACAATTTTTCCAGCTGCCATCTATCACGCACAATCTTCCCGTTTTTTTAACAGATTTTTGTACTAAGTTTACGTCAAGGGGGTTGATCACTCTTAGATCAATCACATCAGATAGAATATGATTTTTTATTAATTCTTCAGCAATTAATTCACATTGGTAAGCAGAGAAACCCGCCCCCACCAAGGTGATATCCGTTCCTTCACGTCGCAACACGGGCCCTTGATGGCTTAATGTTTTTATGGCGTGCTCATCATAAAAAAAGAGCGTTTCTTCCCTCTCATAGAGCCATCTATCATCTATATAGACGACGGGGTCATCACATAAGACACTCGAAATTAACAAATCTCTTGCATCCTGCACCGTTGAAGGCATCACGACTCTTAAGCCTGGAATATGCGCAAACAAAGAATGTAACGATTGAGAATGTTGGGCACCTTGCTCACCACCACGATTAATGATACCGCGTATTGTCACGGCAGGACTCACCTGCCCCCCTAACATTGAACGCCATTTTGCAGCCTGATTAATAATTTGATCCATCGCCAATAACATAAAATCCATTCGAGGATGAATCACAATGGGTCTATACCCACAAAGAGAGGCGCCTATGGCCGCACCCGTACAAGCTAACTCAGAAACAGGTGAATCAATGACCCTCTCTTTACCAAATTGCTTCTCTAACTCAGTCATGGAGTTTCCCACATACCAGGGACTCCATAGACCTTGCCCAAAAGCAAAAACATTTTTGTGATTTTCAAGCAGGTATTCAAACCCTGATCGAATGGCTTGGCCATAAGTCTGGTTTTTTAAAAAGTGCTCCTTCATTTGAATGAAGTCCTTATCATTTAATGTTACTCCAAGAATAGGGGATAGCGGGATCATCAAAAGAACGAACCTCCACTTCTTCTGTCCTATGTGGGATGCTCGCACAATTAGCTAATATAGCCATATCATCCCCCATGCAAGTGAATCCAGTCCAAATCAAAGGTGGGACAGTTAAAAGAAAATAATTTTCTGGACACATGACTATTTCTTGTATGCATCCTTTGCTTTGACTGTTTTCACGATCATCATAGAGAACAAATTTTATTTTCCCCTGAAGCACAACACAATTAAGCCGCATTTCTTTATGACGCTTCCAAGCTTTTATTTTTTTGGGATAAGTACAAGAAAAATATATTTCACCAAACTGGGTAAATAACGGTGAATCTACGCGAATCATGTGCATCACTTTGCCATTTTCATTTTGAATTTGACGCAGCGGTGTTATACTCACTCCCTCAATCATAAACACTGTCCATGTAATTTTTAATTTGATTACAACTTATTTTTGCAGCTGATTCACCCGCGAGTACCGCTCTATACCAATCAATCGTTGATTCAATCGTACGTTCAAAATTCCAACGAGGGTGCCAACCCAATGATTGGTTTGCCTTGTCGCAATTCAAACGTAATAATCCCGCTTCATGAATGCCATTATCGACAGATTTAATTTGTATTTCTCCCGTTTCCCATCGATTGACAATCGCTGATGCCACTTCTAAAACACTGCGAGAAGCATGTTCACTTGGCCCAAAATTCCAAGACCCTGAATATTTAAACGGATCCCGTGTCAGTGAAGCGGCCAAAGTAAGGTAGCCGCTCAAGGGTTCTAACACATGTTGCCATGGGCGAGTAGCCTGTGGTTTACGCAAAACAATGGGTTGATTATGTTGTAAGGCCCGCACACAATCTGGCACAACACGATTTTCAGACCAATCACCTCCGCCAATCACATTTCCTGCACGAACAGAGGCATATCCAAATTTCGTTTGTGATTGAAAAAAAGATTTACTATAGGCAAAAAACACTTGTTCTGCTGCCGCCTTAGATGCGCTATAGGGATCAGGCCCCCCTAATTCATCATTTTCTCTGTAACCCCAAATCCATTCTTTATTGTTATAGCATTTGTCAGACGTGATATACACCAAGGCATTGACTGTATCGGAGGTGCGAACACATTCAAGCAAATTAACTGAACCGCCGACGTTCGTATCAAACGTTTCTTTTGGATTAGAATAGGATTTATGAACCAAAGCTTGAGCTGCCAGATGAAAAACAAACTCAGGTCTCGCCTCGTGAAAAAAAGCACTTAATTTATCTAGGTCACGAATATCACCTTCTTGATGAACTATTTTTTCTTGTAAATTCAAAAGATTAAAGTGTGCGTCATGACGCACAGGCGGTAAAGCATAGCCATAAACATTTGCGCCCATTTCTGTTAGCCACAAAGCCAACCAACTTCCTTTAAAACCTGTATCACCTGTAAGAAAGACTCGCTTACCATGAAAAATTTTTAATTTATTTACCAAATCATCCATGGCGCATTTCCATTATCAAAGAGCGTATTGAGTAATTGCCAATCACGGTAAGTATCCATGCATTGCCAAAAATCATCATGTTCATACAACACCAACTGTTCATTTTTGGCAAGCGCTTGCATGGGATTTTTTTCAAATACTAATGCTTCATCGTCATCTATATAGTCAAATAACTCGCGACGACATACAAAAAAACCGCCCGAAATACGCCCTTCCGAAGTTTGTGGCTTTTCATTAAATTGAGTGATGACACCTTCAGGATCGGCTAATAATTCCCCAAAACGTCCTGGTGGACGCACACCCGTGACAGTCAAAATTTTTCCATGACTTTTATGAAGTGAAAGTAAGGCATTCAAATCAATATTACCCAAACCATCACCGTAGGTTAGAAAAAAATTTTCATCGTCGCCAATGTATTTTCTAATTTTAGATATTCTCCCCCCCGTCATTGTATTTTGACCTGTTTCAGCAAAAGTAACGCGCCAATCAGCTTCATTATGGCTGCTATGAAATTCAATGGATTTTTCTGCTCCCAGTGTTATCGTGCAATCTCTTGTGTTTTCTTCATAGTTTAAGAAAAAATTTTTTATAGATTGTCCTTTATATCCCAAGCATAAAATAAATTCCTTATATCCAAATTGAGCATAATATTTCATTAGATGCCACAATATTGGCAGTGAACCCACCGGGATCATTGGTTTGGGAATATCATCTGATACATCTCTAATTCGTGTTCCATACCCACCGCACAAAATAATTGTTTTCACTTTATCATCCTAGATAACTAAGCTTCATACACAAGGTCATAGAGCGCTTCATTTTTAGGATAAGGCGCTTTTTCTGCTTTAATGATCGCCTCATCAACCATTCCATTGATATTATCAACCAACTGCAAATAACTTGATTCTGTAAGTGATTCTTCTAACATCATGGCTTGGCGCAACCTTTTTATAGGATCACGTTGTTTCCATGCATCCAATTCACTTTTACTCCGTCTAACGCCCACATCAATATTTTCATCAGGACCCACGTGGCCACACCAACGATATGTCACTGCCTCAATAAAACCAGGACGACACTCAGAACGCATTTTTTTTATTAGATTTAAGGAGGCATCTCTGACTCCAACCACATCGTTACCATCTATTGTTACTGCTTCTATACAATGCGCCTGTGCAAAACGCGCCACCCTATCGCAAGGTTGACGTAAATTAATATCCAAGTGGCTGGAATAAAGATTATTCTCACAAACAAATAAAACAGGTAAATTATAGGCTGAAGCTAAATTTAATGATTCATGCAATACACCTTCTTCCGCGGCCCCATCACCAAAAAAACAAACTGCTATGGCTTGATTGTTATCCATTTTAGCGGCCATCGCCGCACCCACCGCAATAGGGATGGTGGCACCCACAATAGGCACCGACCCCATAAAACCCACCTCTCCACCGTATAAGTGCATAGAACCGCCCATGCCTTTTGATGCCCCTTCTTTTTTACCAAGTACTTCAGCAATCAATTCATATACTCCACCCCCCATCGCTAAATAGTGGCTATGGGAACGGTGCGTACCAAACGCATAATCATGCTTAGTCAAATTTTCGGAAATTCCAACAGCAATAGCTTCTTGACCCGTCCCCAAATGACAAGGTGTTTTCACGACACCTCGCACAATAAGATGACTGATTTTTTCTTCTATTATGCGAATGGTCAACATGTTTTTTAACAGACTGAATGTTTTTTCCCGAGTTAATCCGCAGAGATTTAAAGGGTGATTAAACTTGAGTGGATCAACCAATTCCCCGAGTCCTTGGCTTATGTTCTGTGGGTGCATTCTGTGTTCCCTTAGTGATTGATCAACGTTTTTTATTCTTTCGCTTTCGCTGGATTTCCCATGACGACCGTATTTTTCAATACATTTTTCACGACCACAGCGCCTAATCCCACCAATGATGCTGAACCAATGATAAGTTTTTGGCGAATCGCTGCTTGAGGTGCAATCCAAGCATCCTCTTCCACCACCACACCCCCACTCACTTCTGCACATGCCGTAATGATAACGCGAGATTTAATATGGCAGTTATGGGCAATGTGAACCAAATTATCAATTTTGACATTATCCTCAATAATGGTTGGCTCAAGCGCTCCCTGACATACTGATGTATTTGCACCAATATGAACATTATTTTTTATTTTAACACCACCCAAATGAAGCATCTTAATAGGGATATTCTGTTCATCACGCTCATATCCAAAACCTTCTTCTCCAATTACTGCACCCGATTGAATATGACAATATTTTCCAATTTCTGTTCCTTGTCGAATAACAACATTATGATCAATAACGCAACCCTCTCCAATCACAACCCCTTTTTCTATTACGACATTTTGACCTATCTTAACAGAGGGATGTATTTGTGGGTTGACTTCACTCACCACAAAACCAACTTTATCCTTTATAAACAGAAGTGCTCTAATAAAATCCAAACGAGGTTGAGTTGATTTAATTGTTGCGAGATGAACTTGTGCCGTTTCTTCTGGTGCAATCACCACCGCTTGCGGCAATACATTGTTTAATGCTTTTTGATCTTTGGCGAAAAATAAGCTATTTTTCTTGACATCAGTTAAAGAACTAATAGCATTTATTTCAATATCATGACCATACATCGTTAAGTTTAAATGCTCAGCAATTTGGCTAGCCTTTATTTTATTTTTCAGTAAACAACCCATCGTATCACCTCAAATAGTTCAGCATAATTTACAGCCACTTGCACACCACGAACACGTGCCAAGCTTCGAATAAGATCTTCTTGAGAATAGTGTTTGTGTTTTTGTGATTCATAACAGTTAACTGCATTAATTTTTGAACTCAGTTGTTCTTGATTAATATGAACAAAACATTGATTATCAAATTTTAAATTATTCCAAATAAGTTCATATCCAAGAATGGTTCGACATTTAAAGGCTCTAATGGCTTCCTGGCTAATAACAGCATGATCTTGATGGAAATCATGCCTGCTTGGCATAAAAATTAAATCTGGCTTCATCTCTCGATTAATTTTAACCAAATATTCAAGAATATCTTGGCGGTGATCATTGAAATGTCGAACAGGGAAATTAAGCACCTCCACATTATGCTGAGGTATACCAAGTTCAGCCGTTGCCTTCAATACTTCATGCCTAAGAATATCGTGAGGAAAATTTTTTGGAACAGATTCGTCAGCCGAAGAAAAAGCAACGTAATGAACTTCATTTTTTTGCTGAAGCAACTTAGCAATGGTTGCCCCACAACCAAACTCCCCATCATCCGTGTGCGGGGAAAGAATAAGTACCTTTTTAAATTGACTGAGTGAGGTCAAACATGGCTCCCGGTTAACTTAGAAAGAATTTCATGATCTTCACAAGATAAAGACCATTGAAGCGCTCCCACATTTTCTTCGATTTGCGCTTGCGTTTTGATGCCTGTAATTGCAGCAAGAACGCCAGGCACATCTAAAACCCATCTCAACGCAACTTGTGCACTTGACTTATTATATTTCAAACCTATTTTCCGAAGCTCTTTAACCAGACATAGATTTTTCTTAAACTGTACCCCTTTAAAACTGGGATCTTTACTACGAATATCATCTTGTTTGAAAATCGTGTCTTCAGAAAATTTACCTGAAAACAAACCCTTGGCAAGTGAACCATAGGTTAACATGTGAATTGAATTTTTCGTACAATGATGAGCAAGATTAGTTTCTATATTTCGATCGATTAACGAATACGGCACTTGCGTACTCATTATATTTCCCCACTGCTTAGCTACATTAATTTCTTGTAAACTAAAATTTGAGACACCGATGTGTTTTATTTTTCCCTGATCCTGACATTTTTTTAAAGCTGACATGGTTTCTGAAATAGGGGTGCTGGGATCGGGCCAATGAATTTGATAAAGGGGTATACATTCTATTTTTAATCGTTTAAGGCTATTTTCTAGTGCAGATATAACATACGAAGCTTGGCTATTGCGACCGATATTTCCATTACTATCCCAACTTACACCAAATTTAGTTGCGATAACAACATCATGCCTTTTATCACCTAAAGCTCTGCCTAAAATCTCTTCTGAATGGCCAAAACCATACACATCTGCAGTGTCAAAAAAATTAATACCCAAATCTAATGCTCTTCTTACCGCATTAATGGAATTATTATCGTCCACTTTTCCCCAGCCATGCCCTCCCATTGCCCAACCTCCGTAGGCAATTCTAGAAACCAAAAAATCACCTAATTTTCTGTATTCCATAATTTATTTATTTTAAATAATTGAACTAGCGTAAGAAAAAGAATTTTAATATCTGTTAAGAATGACTGCTCATACACATATTTTAATCGTAGGCGATTTTTTAATGGTTCAACTTCATTTAAATATTTTTCATCTACATTCACATCGCCCAAAATATGATCCAAATGAATTAATTTTATTGAAGCATAATCTGTAATACCCGGCCTCACACTCAGGATTTTTTTCTCTTCTGCTGTATAGAGGGATGTGTATTTTTCAACTTGCGGTCTTGGACCTACAAAACTCATGTCTCCCTTGAGTATATTCATCAGCTGCGGCAATTCGTCTAACTTATACTTTCTTAAAAATTTCCCTAAACTCGTTAAGCGAGGATCATTTAATGCTGTAGAAGGACCTCCCATTTTTTCAGCATTTTGGGTCATGGTTCTAAACTTATACATCTCAAATATCGCGCCCTGCAAACCCACTCTCCTACCTCGATAAAAGATAGGCTTGCCCATTTTAATTAATATAAAGACGGATACCCCTAAAAAAATAGGCAAAACTAACATCAACAAACTAAGTGCGCAAACAAAATCAAATAGTCTTTTAATTATAATTTTCTTCATATTATTTTCTTGGAAATTGATATTGTATTACTGCTACCCAGGACATTCTTTGTAGATAGGGAATACTCAGCAAAACATTATCTATCTTTTCAAATACTGAAAGTAAAGGTTTAAATACAATAGTGCGTCTTAAAGGAACAGCAGCCAGCGCTGCTAAATGAAAAAATCGGATATTAATTTTTTCAAAATATTGCTTACCCAGCATAATT
>JACREE010000052.1 GCA_016218405.1 Gammaproteobacteria bacterium | reverse complement strand
TCCGAACTCAGAAGTGAAACTGCTCCGCGCCGATGATAGTGCGAAATTTCTCGCGTGAAAGTAGGTCATCGCCAGGTACTATTTAGAAACCCCCCTTCACCCCTCCGTGAAGGGGGGTTTTTTTTTGATTTGAAAAAAAGATAACAGCTTCCTCGTCTCCTCAACCTTCCCCAGAGCGTCATATTGCGAACGAAGTGAAGCAATCCACTTGAAGTTAGTGAGAGGGGACAAGAGAATCATTTTCAGCTTTGTGATGGCTAAGATTGAATACACCAAGTTTATGGTATTGAGGTGTTTGTTGTTCTATTGAAATGTTTTGTAAAAGTTGAATTTCTTGAACACTCATTTTAATAGGGGTGGGGAGACGTTTTGGCGATATATTCCAAACATCAGATTTGATTTTGGCAAGGGTAAAGTGTGGAAAATACGGTCGCGACGAGAGAGAAATGTTGCAGGCAGTGATAATTTGTTTTGTTTCCTCGTGCAAGCTGTTGAGCAAGAAAGAAAGTTTGATAAGAATGGCCAGTGAATGTGGTTTGTTTGATGGAAAACCGGCGCTTATTTCTAATTTGAGTGAAAATGAAGAGTATTTTGAAATAACAGAAGCAAGTTTGTTTTTTAAGAGTTCGCATTGCGGCGCTGAAATTGAACCAAGGTAGTGTAGTGTAATATGGTAAGTATCTTCATTGTTCCAGCGGAGTCCAAGGGAGTGTGGATAAAGTGTTTTTATCGTTTGATGGATATAGGTATGTAAATCTTTGTTGACAGGGATAGCAATGAACACGCGATGATAAGTGGGAATACTCACTTTTTTCTCTCCATGAATTTTTTGAAATTAATTTAGGGGCTGTTTACATTTCGCTAGGCTGAGTCAAAAAACTCTAAGCGAGAGGATTTTCTTTTTTACTGAGGATGTGTTTCACGATCTCATTTACAGTCGATTTAATATTGTTTCCATCTGTTGTCACTGTCCAGTCTGCAAGTTCCTCATAAAGTGGACCACGTTTATATTCTAATTCTTTAATCACGGATTGAGGATCTTCTGTTAACAGTAAAGGACGATTTCTTCCTTTTGATGTACGCTGAATTTGTTGTTCTAAAGAGGCTTTGAGATAAATGACCATACCACGTGCAGCAAGAACAGAACGATTTTTGGCAGATTCCACCGCGCCACCCCCGGTAGCTAGGACGATATTGGGAAGTGCTGTGAGTTCTTCGATGATGCGTTCTTCACGTAGACGAAAACCTTCCTCTCCTTCTACATCGAAAATCCAAGGAATATCCGCGCCTGTGCGACGCTCGATTTCTTGATCAGAGTCGAAGAAGTCCAATTTTAATTCTTTTGCTAATTGTTTTCCGATGGTGCTTTTACCCACACCCATCGGACCAATTAAAAATACATTACAAGATGCCATAGCCGTAATTATAACCTTTTTTGTGCAGCTTGAAAACCACTCTCATGCACGGGGATTATTGTAGGGGTGATGAAAATTATCAACTCTTTTCGCTGTTTGGTATGAAAATTATTGCTTAGAATTTTTCCTATAATGGGTGTTTGACTCAAAAAAGGGATTCGTTCTACGGTATCTATTTTGGATTTTTCATAAATGCCACCTAAAATGATGGTTCCACCATTTTCAGCGAGTACTTGTGTTTCAATTTGTTGTGTATCAATAGAGGGGGTGCCATTGATCGTTTGTCCCCGCTTGTCTTGATTAATTTTAAGTGACATGAGGATGTGGTTGTTAGGTGTGATTTGTGGGGTGACTTCTAGGCTGAGTACGGCTTTTTTAAAGGACACGTTGGTGGCACCACTGGAGGTGGCTTCTTGGTAAGGTATTTCTTCACCGGATTGAATGCGAGCTGACTGCTGATCGGCGGTAATGATTTTTGGATTGGATAATATTTCACCTGCGTTGGTGCTTTCCATGGCGCTGAGCGCTACATCAAGTAAGGTATTTCTATCCAGGGTGGCAAGTGCAACGCTAGCGCTTTTGAGTGGGTGAAGATGAGGTGAGCAGGGTAAGTCAAGATGAATCTGTTCTGGGGCTGTCTCTTTTGGTTGATCTGTGCAAGGTATCTGTTTGCTAAGGGTGTTGAATTTTATGCCCAATGCTTCTTCATAATGTGTATCGACATTGATAATTTTTGCTTCAATGAGTACTTGTTTAACAGGGATATCTAGTTTTTTAATAAAAAATTTTATTTCTTGTAGTTTTTTAGGATGATCTTCTAGGATAAGTGTGTTGGTGCGAGAGTCCACTCCCAGGGTGCCATGAGTAGAAAGCAGGGAATTCCCCCTTTCTTTTATAATGTGAGCTAATTCTGTTGCTTTGGCGTAGTTAATTTCAATAACTTCAGATTGAAGCGGTGTGTATTCATCTTGTTGCTTTTCCAACAAGGCTTCTTGTTTTTGTTGATCCACAATTTCACTCAATGGTGCCACAAATAAGACATGTTGAAATTTTCTGTATCCTAGGTTTTTAACTTTTAAAATAAGGTTGAAGGCATACTCCCAATCCATGTTTTTTATGTCAAGGGTGAGTGTGCCATTGATATTATCGCTGAGGATGATATTTTTGTTGGCAATGTTAGCGAGATATTGAATCGCTTTTTTAGTTTCAATTTTTTGAAAATTAAGTGAAAGTTTTTTTAAATCAGATTCTTTATTTTTAATGACGAATTCATTTTCAATGCAAAAACAGGTGGAAAACTTGAATATTGACATGTAGAGGAGTAAGGAAAGGATGTTTTTCATTTTTTATTTTCAAGCGGGATAAGATAGTTTTTGTTCTGACTGATGATGGAGATATGATCGGTTTGAATGGATTGAATGATGCCTTGTTCGATCTGACCACCTTCTTTTAAAAGAGATAGAGTATGATTTTTTTCAGACAAAAGGCACCATCGTTCGTGTCCGTATTCTAAATAACCCACCATGCTAAGATGGGCAAAAGAATTGTTTTGAGGAGGAGGCGAAGAAATGCCATCTTCTTCAAGGGGTAAAGCATTGAGTTCAAGTTTGAGTTCAAAATCACATTGCTCATTAGGTAAAGAAAGAGATAGGTTTTCGATAGACAATTGAAATTGTTTTCTTATGGTTTGGGTAAAGTTAATGAGTTCAAAATAATCTCCGCTGGCACTTATTTTATAATTGTTTTTGTTTGGTAAAAATCCATTTATTTTTATGTTATTGTATTTTTTTGAAAATAAATATAAATCTGTTTCGTTGTTTGTGGATGAGCTATATTTTTCTTTGTAAATAGTTAAGGTGTTATTTAGATGGATAGTTTGGTTGATTTCATTTTTTAATTGATTATTTGTCTCAGTAAATCTTCTTTTTGTGAGGATAATTTCCGACTGAATAAATGCAAGATAAAAAAAATAAAACAAGAGAATGGTGATTAAAATAAATATTGTTTTTTTATTATTCATTTTTTGTGTTCATTGTGATGAAATAGATTTGGTTAGGATGAATTGGTTTCGTTTTTCATTTTCATTGATGAGGGTTTCTCCCAAGGTATTCCTGAGAGAAGAAAGATCGTTTTTTGATAAATAACGACCGGATAAACTGAGCATGTTTTTATGATAGCTGATTTTCTCTGGTGAAATGCCATCAGGCAGTTTGTCTGGAAGTGTGTTGAGTATTTTTAAAAAAACAAAATCTTCGTTAATTTTTTTTTCAAAATTGATTAATTTGATCGTTTTTTTTGAAATGAACAGGTTTAATGTGTGTTGTTTTTTTAGTTTTGTTTCTTCTGTTTTGAGTCTATTTTTTTGCTCTAGACAATAATGATGAAGATAAATATGTGAACACAGTAAAATGAAAAAAATTGCACTTAATAAAAAATAAATCACCTTGTTTTTGTGATGAGTTTTTTCGGGTTTGTTTTTTTCTTTACAAGAGATTAGGTTGATGGTTTTCATGATGTTTTAAGGGATAACCCTAGACTGTGGATGAGAAGATGTGCGCGTTTTTTTATTTTCATGATATTTAAGTTGGGCGAAATGGGAATCTGCTTGAATGGGTTGACTATCAATACATCTAGTTCAAAATTATTTAAGATAAAATGTTGTATTGCTTTCTGAGTTGATTCATTGCTTGAGAGTAAAACACGATTTATATTTTTATTTTCATGCAGTATGTGGCGTATTTTTTCTTTGATGGAATCAAGTTGATGTTCATCTGAAATTTTCTCATTGTTTGGTGGAGGTGTGTGGTTGGAAATAATGTTTGAATCTGAAAATAAATAGCTGGAAACGTGATGTGACTGAATATGAATAAATAAAAATACTTCATCTGAAAATTCAGGATAGTTAATGTGAAAAAAACGTTCTACCGCATGTGATTTTGGTTCGAGGCTGTGCACCGCTTCAATGTTTATCTTGAATGAATTCAAATAAGTATTTATTTTTTCTGTTGTTGCAGCACAGATAAGCAAATATTGTTTCTTGTTTTTTTTATAAATTTGATAATCAAAATTGATTTCTTCGTTGAGATGCAGTTTGAGATTGGTAAGATAATCAATCAGGGCATTTTTTATTTGAGATTGATTGGGGTGGGTTTCAAAGGTGAGTGTTTTGGAAAAACACAATTCATCATCAAGAGCGAGTGCTATTTTTTGAGGAGGCAGTGTGTGTAGAGAAGAAAATTCTTCTTTCAAAGAACTATCGAGGTGTTCGCAATAACACAGTTCAAATTGGTTGGGGGCACGTTGAATGCAGAGGCTGGCAACTAATAAATCTCCGTGAGTGCTGATGCCAAGAAGGGCTTCACCTTTGCTTTTCTGAGCGTAAAATCGGTGCCTGAGAAGGGAGAAAATTTTTTCCTGCCAGCGCCCTAAATAGGCGCTAAGCTGCTGTCGTTTTGTGTTTTTTATACCGTGTGGTGATTGGGGCATGGGGCTGTTATAATTATTATTATTTTGCACTCGATTAATGCTAATTAGCATAAGCTAACCTATGTCCAAACGCAAGCCCCGCTCTTCTTATTCGCCTAAAAAATCACCTCGAAAGGGTGCTAAGGCAAGCAGTTGGTTTAAAAAAATACTTTTTGCCTTATTTCTCCTGCTTTTATTGTCTGGACTGGGGTTTCTTGTTCTTTGTTATCAATATTTGGAAGGGGAGTTGGCGGATATCAGTCAATTGCATGATGCTAAGCTACCCATGCCGATGAAAATTTATACGGCAGATAATAAATTGATGGCTGAATTTGGTGAAATCCGAAGTACACCTGTGACGTATGAACAAATTCCCACCAAGCTGGTGCAAGCTGTGGTAGCAACGGAGGATCAAAACTTCTTTGAACATGGCGGTGTCGATTTTATGGGGTTATGTCGAGCAAGTGTGGAGTTGTTGTTAACGGGGACTAAATCGCAGGGAGGAAGTACGATTACGATGCAGGTTGCGCGTAATTTTTATCTTTCTCGTGAGAAGACCTTCGCGCGAAAATTAAATGAAATTTTGTTGGCACGAAAAATTGATGAGGCACTCACTAAAAAACAAATCATGGCTCTATACCTAAATAAAATTTATTTGGGCAATCGAGCTTACGGCGTGTCTGCTGCTGCGCAAGTTTATTATGGTGTCCCGTTAAATCAATTATCATTGGCGCAATTAGCGATGATCGCAGGGTTGCCCAAAGCCCCTTCTTCTATCAATCCTATTGCTAATCCCGTTGCAGCTAAAAAACGTCGAAATCATGTTTTGGCGCGTATGCGAGAGTTGGGTTACATCGACAAAGAAGAATATTTAGAAGCATTATCTGCACCTGTAACGACTACCTATCATGGCCTCAAGATAGAAGTGAATGCACCTTATGTGGCTGAAATGGTGCGTAGTACGATGTTGAATCAATATGGTAATGCGGCATATACCCATGGATTCCGTGTTTATACAACCATTGACAGTAAGCAGCAGCTTGCAGCTAACCAAGCGCTCACTCAAGCCTTAATTAATTATGATCGTCGACATGGTTACCGTGGTGTAGAAGCTAACTTAGGTAAACCTGAGAAAAACAGTCTAATTCAGTGGCGAGAAAAGTTGCGAGAATTTCCAACAAGAGGTGGGGTAAGAGCGGCTGCGGTCATTGACGTTAAACCTAAATCCATCACCACGTTAATTGAAAATGGTGATATCGTGACTATCTCCGCTGACAAAACAGCGTGGACGCACAAGGGAGGTGATTTAACACAGTGGCTAAAGCCAGGTGATGTGGTGCGCGTATTGGCATTGCCCGGTGGCGGATGGGATTTTTCTCAGGTGCCCAAGGTGGAAGGTGCTTTGGTGGCCTTAAATCCGATTAATGGTGCTATTACTGCATTGGTCGGAGGATTTGGTTATTCAAGTGGTAATTTTAATCGTGTCACTCAAGGCTACCGTCAGCCGGGTTCTAGCTTTAAACCATTTATTTACTCATCTGCTTTGGCGCGAGGTTTTACCTTGGCCAGTGTGTTTAATGATGCGCCTATCGTGATTAATGATCCTTCGATGGATCATCCTTGGCGCCCACAGAATGACAAAGGTGAATATTCTGGTCCGATGCGTTTGCGAGAAGCGCTTGTACGTTCTCGAAATTTAGTGTCTATCCGCGTGTTAGCAGCAGTGGGTAGTTCTTATGCGATTGAGTATGCGTCGCGTTTTGGTTTTGAGCTTCACAAAATGCCTTATGGTCTGTCATTGGCTTTAGGGACAGCGCTGGTGACGCCTTTGGAAATGGCAGCGGGATATGCTGTGTTCGCGAATGGAGGATACCATGTGACGCCGTTCATTATTGATCGTATCAATGATGAACAAGACCAGGTGGTTTATCAGGCGCATCCTAAAGTCGCTTGTGTGGCATGTATCAGTGATCAAGCACCCCGTAAATTGCCTGAAGGTTACGCACCTGCCGTGATCACGGCACAAAATGCTTTTATGATGGATTCTGCGATGCAAGATGTGATCCGACGTGGGACGGGGCGTGGTGCCTTGGTGTTGGGGCGCAGTGATCTGGCAGGAAAAACAGGTACCACAAACGATAAAATGGATGCTTGGTTTTCAGGCTTCAATAGCGATTTAGTGGCCACAGTTTGGGTGGGGTTTGATCAACCTCAGCCTTTGAAGGAGTATGGTGCGCAAGCGGCTTTGCCTTTGTGGAATAGTTTTATGGAGAAGGCGTTGCAAGGTAAGCCTTTTCACCAACTGGCTCAGCCACCAGGCGTGGTATCTGTTTTGATCGATCCTAAAACAGGATTGAAGGCGCGACCCAATCAGAGTAATGCAGTGAGTGAATATTTTCTTGAATCAAAAGTGCCTACGGCGGTAGCGCCATTGGAACAAGTTGTTGAATCAACGGAAGATGCGCAGGAAGCAGAGAGTGACTTGTCTGCAGAACCAGTTGATAGTGTTGAAGCAGCTGCGGTGTCGGCGACGGCAGCGCAGAATGATGAGGAAGATACGCATTTGTTTTAAGGAAAATTCATGCCAAGGAAAGATGCACCCAAAATAAAATCCACTCAGAAAAAAACAAAGACGATCAAAAAAACAAAAGCAAATCACACGCCCGAAACGTATAAGGCAACGCTTCGAGAACTTTCTGACACATTGGTGCAAATTCAAAAACCCATTCGTTTGTTAGATTCAATGAAGTGGGATAAAAGCATTCAAGACGATTTTTTTAAACATAAATTTAAGAAATTACCGCCTGTTTCAGCCACTTATTACGAAAATATTCCTCTCGAATTTGATATCCAATCGAAGATCAGTGAATTTTTTGATTTGGAGCGGGATATTCGGCGGCGCCTGGGCCAGTACAATGCGGTTGGCGAAATTTTGCAACGTATGTGTCGTGAGTATCGAGAAGTGGTGCGTATGATACGAAATCGAGGTAAGTCTGAATTTACTAAAATTTCCCAAGAATTATTTGGTAGTTCTGAAGATGCTTTATACGCGGGACAACCCAGTTTAAATGATTTAGCGACGATGATCACCGAGGCTTTAGTTAATTTAAAAAGCCTGCCTGCACATCACACCGATGAGCGTGTGTACACAAGTGCGGAAGCCGTGGCAATTTTGCAGGCGCGACTAAATAAATATTTTCATGGTGCAAGATATTTACCTCAGGTACGCCTGACAGACGGCATTATTGCCGATGCAGCGGCGGGCGCGGACAGTATTAAAATTAAAAAGGGGGCTTTTTTCAGTGAGCGGGAGTTGAGGTTGCTGGAAGTGCATGAAGGGTGGGTGCATGTGGGCACCACCTTGAATGGTGCAGAGCAACCTGTTTGTACTTTTCTGAGTAAAGGGCCGCCTTCTTCGACCGTCACGCAAGAGGGGCTGGCAACGATCATTGAAATCTTTACCTTTGCTTCTTATCCAGACCGTGTCAGGCGTTTAACAAATCGTATTAAAGCCATTCAAATGGCTGAGGCAGGGGCGGATTTTATTCAGGTATTTAATTTTTTTCGTGAACAAGGTTTGGATGAACAGGTCAGTTACAATTATACCGTGCGGGTATTCCGCGGTAGTTTGCCTAATGCAGGGCCTTTTACGAAAGATTTAGTGTATAGCAAGGGTTTTATACTGATTTACAACTATATTCGTTTGAGTATTTTGCAGGGTGATCCAGGGCGAGTGAGTTTGTTGTTTTCCGGCAAAACAACTCTGGAGGATTTGCGTGTATTATCTGAATTGCAAGAAGAAGGTATTTTGGTCCCCCCTAAATTTATTCCTCCCCAATTTCTGGATTTGGGTGCGCTGAGCGCCTGGATGTGTTATTCCCTTTTCCTCAATAAGTTAAATCTCAAGATGGTTGCACGGGATTATCAAAATTTATTATAAAGCTGGGATGAACGGAGGGCTGTTTACAATTTTCTAGGCTGGCCAATGCTTAAGAAATAAGATAGGATCCCTTTCTTTGTTCAAGAATCAGCCTTTTTTTAGTCGGGTTTTTATTTTTTAGAAGGGGAAGTGTTATGCCAACACAAGTAGGAAGAGCAATGTATGCACCCGCCGATGTCGTACCACCAGGAGCGCCGCCGTCGTCATCCGTGTACCGACGGGACTCAGAAGTCTCATCAGGCTTCGTTTCGCGCGAATTAAGTTTGCCTGAGAGAGACCTAAATGATCTTTCTTTAACAGAAAATAAGAATGAGCGTGATGTTCCCTTCTTGCATAATATTCGTTTAAAAGATGTGCTGAGATACACCTACGCAGGTCATAGCTATAAGGGGAAAAACCTGGCTCTCTACACCTTCACGGGTTGGGATGAGCAAAAGCCATTGGGTGGCGGTGCAACGCTCTTGGCGGGTTTTCCTGTGCTTCTTTTTAATTATTTAATTAAAAAATTGTATGGTGTGACAAAGAATGAAACGGCTTCAAAAGTAAAGAAGGGTTTTGCAGGCCTAGGCATTGCTGTCTTGGCTCTATTGGGCTCACCTTTTTATCTTTTATTGGGTGCTGTTGCGGTAGCGAGAACCGTTTTTAGTACGATCAAAAATGCACTCAAAGCAGTTGCAGAATTGTTGCCTCTGACTTTTGTGGCTTTAACTAATCATGTTCAGGACAGATATAACAGTGCAGCGAGTTCATCAGCGAAAGTAGGTTGGGGCTTATTACGCTTCATAACGCTTGTGATAGCGGTCCCCGCAGCAATATTACATATTGTGACACATAGTTTGTTTTCACCTGTTTCAGCTGCAACAGAAGCCTACAAAGTGGGTAGAAGTTTGTTTGATAATAAGCATGCTGGCCGATTCATGGGTGGCTTGCTTGCCGGGTTGCGTTTTGCTTTCTCCATTGCCCTGTTGGCCGCGGCGAGTATTTTTCTCATGCCTATCATTTTGGGTATGATTGCAGAAGCCATTGGATTAGGACCGGCGGTAGCGGGCATTAACTTCCTAGCACAATTGCAATTGCCTGTTTTAGGTAAAATCATTGCGGCACTGAAGGGTGCATTCGCTAATCTGGCGGCTGCTATCAATAATACTTTTATTTTTAGTATGGCAACGGGTCCTGCTTCGGAAGGCGCAGCCTTTTTGGGTGCGATTGGTTCTGCCATTGCTCTCTTTGTGCATCGATTAATGGATTTGGTTAAACCGAAACAAAGTACGAACCTGCAAACACCCGCTGGGGGTGTGGACGCAGCAACAACAGAACAGGAAACATTGGAGCAAAAGCAAGCAGGGTTAAACAATGCATACACTCAAGCTTCGAGGCAGTTGTCTGCATCTGGAAATTCTCCTCAGAGTTCTCCACGAGGTGCTACTAATACAAGAAGTGAGCGAGAAGGTGCTAGTGTAGAGCATTTTGTTACCCCTGGAGTTGCTGCTGCAAGAAGGGCTGCTTTGTTGGTGCCCCCCCAACTTCAAGCAGCAGTTGCTGGTGGTGCTCCTCCTCCTTCTTCTTCGTTTTCGATGAGTGCGAGCTCTTCTTCGTAAGTAAGATACGTCTTTTCTTTCCTGGGCCGTCCTATAAAAAGACGGCCTTTTTTTGTGTGTCTCTTATTGCGATCGGGTGGTTGCGGTGACCCACAACCCATCTTTAATGCTGAGTGTGATGAGTGCGAGGGGGCGAAGGGTTTGCTTGGGGAGGAGGGTGAGGTCAAAAGACGGAATGAGGCCAGCCAAGATAGTTTGAGCCTCTGCTATCGCCAGATGTGAGGCGATGCAGGTGCGAGGCCCTGCGCCAAAGGGAAGATAACTATAACGGTTGATTGATTTTTTATTTTCTTCTGTGAATCGCTCAGGAATAAATTTTTCAGGATCATGCCAATAAGCAGGATGACGGTGAATAGCATAAGGTGAAATCACCAGGTAACTACCCGCAGGAATAAAGTAACCCTCTAATTCATCGCCTCGAAGGGCACGTCGTGTGATGACCCAAGCAGGGGGGTGTAAGCGCATGGATTCTTCAATCACCATTTTGGTATAAGGCAAGTGAGGAAAGGAGACAGGGCAGCGAGCCGCTCCTTCTTCAGGATGCGAATGATCTGGATTGGAGTTGTGTACGGTTTGTATTTCGTGACGCACTTTTTCCAAACATGCCGGATTTTTTATTAAATTAAGCCAGGTCCACGTGAGTGTGTGCGACACAGTTTCATAGCTGGCGACTAAAAAATTTTTCAGTTCAGCCAAAATTTGTGTGTCACTGAGCGGTTCATTTTTTTTATTTCTCATCTGCAGGAGTTGGGTCAGGAGATCAGCGGGTGGTTCAGGTAGAGCCCTTCTTTTTTGTATCCAGCCGAGTAAGGTTTTATCGACTATTTTCTTCTGACGTCGCAGACGAATGTTTGTAGGAAAAGGTAGAAATTTAAAAAAATAAAAAGCTTTCCCAACGTAGTTATTCATGCTTTGACTAAATGCGATCACTTGTTTGATAAAGGCTTCATCTAATTCTTCGTTTAAAAAATTTCTTGCTGAGATTTTTAAAGTGAGTGACATCATTTCTGTGGTGAGATTGAAGGATGTCTTTTGCTTAGCAAATTGTTGCCAACGTGCTGCCACTTCTTGTGTGAGTGAAATCATGTTGGGAAAGTAGTGGGGGAGTTGGTGTGGTTGAAAAAGAGGCGCAAGGTTGAGTCTTTGTTCGTGCCAGGGTTCTCCATTGTTCGTGATGATGCCAGCACCAATGATATCGGTTAATCCTTCATAGTTTTTATCTGACTTAATGTAATTGGACTGATTCGTTAAGAAAATATGTTTAACATAGTCAGGATGCGTGATGGCGAAGCAGGGCGAAAAATGTGGCAATCTTACAATGTTGCCAAAATCATTCATCAGATCCACTTGGAGTTGTAGACAGGAACGTTTTGTGTCATCCGCGAGATAAAGCGAAGACGGTGCTTTGATTTTTTTGAAAGTTTTATAGGCAAATTTAGGGTTTGAAGTGAGCATGTCGACGTTGTAAGCAAAGTATGTTAAAAAAACCGAATCCCATCGTAAACCTATCTGCGAGTTTTATGAAGAAGAAGTTCATCTTGAATGTGTGCTCGCTGCAATCAGTTCGTGCTTATCTTTGCTGCAGCCTACTGTTTTTTTTGTTGGCGGGGTGTACTTCGCCTGTCAACTTAGATTATCCCGTGCCTAGTCCGACCACCCAAGGTGCTTTAATCGGTGTGGCGAGTGGGGCTGCGATCGGTTCCATCGCTTCAGGTTCAGGCGCGGGTACCTGGGTGGGGGGGGTAGTGGGTGGTGCAATAGGCAGCGCAATTGGGAATAGCATTGAATACCATCAACGTTTAGAAAATCAATTAGCTTCGCACCGTATTCAACTGATTGTCGTGGGTGAACTCTATAAAATCGTGATCCCTATTGATGATTATTATTATGCCAATTCACCACGCCTCAATGCGCATTATTACCCTGTGTTGGATAAAGTGGCGAAATATATGCGTGATATACCTAAAACCAGTGTCAAAGTATCTGCTTTTTCGGATAATACGGAACCTGATGCGCGCAGCTTGGCATTAACGCGGGAGCAAGCGCGAAACATGGCGAATTATTTATGGAAGCAGGGGCTTGATGCGAGAATTATTTATTCAGCAGGTTACGGTGCAAACTTTCCTGTTGCGCATAATCAACTCATGGAAGGGCGCGAACAAAATAGGCGCATTGAGATTACTTTTTGGCGCATTGTGCCCAGTGATGAATTTTGAGCTGGTGAACAATGTCAGTACCCCCCCCTAGAATTGGTAAGTTTTAATAGGTACGATGACTATGATTGATAGGAAGTTACTTGAAATAAAAGAACGGATGCAATTTTACCGAGATAATTATCGTCGTGGGGCTTCGCTGCTTATTTTTTTCTTCGTGGTCATTACGATGTTGATTGTAACCTTGTTTTACGAGGTGCTCACTCAACCTGCGCCTGCATTTTATGCTTCAACAACGGCAGGTGAGCTGGTACCTATAGAGGCAATGGATTCACCTAATTATTCATCCAGTCCATTGATCAAATAAGAGAGAGGGACGCATGGCAGGCGACGCAGTGGAGATGGTATCTTTAAGAAACGATTTTTATCGTGATAGCCATCGCAAGGTGATGATGGCATTGTTGATGGCGATAGCCATTATTATTTTGTTAGGGGGTGTGCTTTCCTATGTTGTGACGCATCCACCTGCACCTAAATATTTCGCTACCTCGATAGATGGCAGAATTATACCGATTGTGCCGCTGAGCCAGCCTAATATGCCTCCTTCAGCGCTGTTATTGTGGTCTAATCAAGCTGCAACGGCTGCATTTACTTACGACTTTGTGAATTATAGACAAGCCTTACAAGCGACTTCTTCTTATTTTACGCCAGATGGTTGGCGAGATTTCCTCAGTGCATTGACGGGTTCGAATAATTTAAATGCTGTGCTGACTAAAAAATTAGTGGTGTCTGCCACAGCCACGGGTGCACCTGTGATATTGCAACAAGGGACGCTCAATGGAGTGTACGCATGGCGTGTGCAGTTGCCGATGGTGGTCAGTTATCAAAGTGCCAGCCAAGTGGCGCAACAAAATGTGATAGTGACAATGTTGGTGATGCGTGTTTCTACCTTGAATTCTTCGCGTGGTGTGGGTATTGCGCAATTCGTGGTGAGTGGTGGAAGTAGCCTAGAATAATTTTAGGAAACAAAATGATGTATTTGAAAAACAATAGGCCTTGCATGTTTTGTTCGAAGCATCTGAGCAAGATGGTAATTACCTTGTTTCTTTTTTGCTTGTTGCCAGCGGAGGTGTGTGCGCAAGTGGGATTTGGCATAGGGGATGAACAACAGCAATTACAACAGTTGCAACAGTTGCAGGGTCCGGCTCGAGGTGGTGGGGGAAGTGTTGTGCCGCCACGTGCTGCATCTCCCGTGGCTTCTGGGGCCAACGTAACATCTGCAGCAGCAGAAGATGCTTTTGGTGGGGCGGCGACAACTTCCAATCCTGTGCCAACGGCAGGGCAGGCAGCGGGGGCTGCGCTCGCGGCGGGAGGCGATCCCTCTCAACAAACTTCTGCATTTATCCCTTATTCTGGGCCTTCTAATCGATTCACAGAAATGGCTCCTGCAACTCAAGCATTGAATGAATCTGCGTTTAGTTCAGTGATTGCGACTAATTTCCCCATGACGACAGAACAAATTCATCAGTTAAAACAAGCTTATACTGCATCACAAGAAGCGTCGGCCGCGGCGCCTGGCGTGCCTCCGCGTCCTACGGTGACTTCACAATTGGTGAGCATTGCCCCTGGTTCAACGCCCCCTGTGATTCGTTTGGCTCAAGGCTTTGTTTCTTCTTTGGTTTTCGTGGATTCAACGGGTGCGCCTTGGCCCATTGAAGCGTATGACATTGGCAACCCCTCTGCATTTAATATTCAGTGGAATCACACTGACAACACCCTGATGATTCAATCTATGACGCTTTATACCTATGGTAACCTGGCCGTGCGTTTGCGTGGTTTACCTACGCCGGTGATGCTCACTTTAATTCCAGGTCAGCGTGTGATTGATTATCGAGTGGATTTACGTATTCAAGGTTTAGGACCGAATGCCAAATTACCTACTTCAGGTGAAGGGCCCAGCAGCGCTAACCCGGTTTTGTTAAGTGTGTTAGATGGTGTGCCACCGCCAGGAGGAAAAAGCATGGTGGTTAATGGTGGCGAAGCACAAGCTTGGCTGCTGCAAGATAAACTTTTTCTGCGCACGCGATTGACAGTGTTGTCCCCGGCTTGGGTGTCGACCATGTCAAGCGCAGATGGAATGAAAGCGTATGAGTTGCAAAAAACACCGATGATTCTCGCCTCGTTCCATGGCAAGCCAATCCAATTGCGAATAGAAGGATTTTAAGAGATGGCGGGTAAAATTAAAGGCTTTTTTACGATGTTAACGGATGGTCGTACGCGTACTGTCTTTGTTTTTACAGTCATTCTGTTGTCAGTTGGGATTGTATTTGGTTTTTTAAAGTTGCGGGGTCATAAAGGAGGTCCGGGTGCAGCAGCAGGTGCTTCTGCCGTGAGCAGTGCGCCAGGTAATATACAATCTATTCCTGGGGGATTTGGTACACCTGAATCGGCCGAGTATGCGCGTTTGCAATCACAACAAAATGCCAATGAAGCTTCGCGTGCAATGCATTCGGGTGGGAGTGCGATCCCTACTTTAATTAGTTCTTCTTCATTGGGGACGGAAGGTTTTCAATCGCAACAAAAAATAACGACCCCTAAAGAGGTCCCTGCCAGTTGTGTTGCACCGGGCACACAAGTTTATTCTTCAAATTGTCAAGTCGTGGGAACCTTATCTCCTGATGGTAGTATTCGTTCGGCTGGCGGGCAAGGTGCTGCGCCTATACAACCTGGTCGATTTGCTTTTGGGCAGGGCGCCATGAGTGAAACCGTGATCGGTAAAGTGGGTAAAGATGGATTTGTCAGAAATGCACAGAGCCAAGTGGTGGGTATAGCAGGTTCAGAAGGAACCGTGCGAAATTTGGCGGGTACAGAGGTAGGGCGTATATCAGTCAATTCAGAAGGAAATCCTGTGTTTGATCCAGCCGATACGGTGTTGGGATCGGTAAATGGTAGTGGTGATGCAGTGAGTGTGCCAAGCCCGCAAGGTAAACAAATTATTGGTAAGCTGAGATCGAATTCGGATGTCATGAATTCACAAGGACAAATTGTTGGACGAGCGGCTGATTATGTGCCGGGTCAGTTGATCTACGGACCCGAGGGTAAAGTAACGGGGCGAGTAGGGGATAATGCACAAGCGCGGAATACACAAGGTCAAGTGGTGGGGCGTGTTGGGCCGCATGGTGAAGTGTTCAATGCGCAGGGTCAACCCGCCGGTCGGGTGGGTAACGCGGTGCCTGGACAACTTGTGTATGGTCCAAATGGAAAACCGATAGGACGTATTGGACCGAACGGTGAAATTTTGAATGCGCAAGGCCAAGTGATTGGTCACATTGGGCCTAACGGTGAGATTTTGAATGCACAGGGCCAAGTGATTGGTTCAGTGAGTCCAGGGGGTTTAAAGTCAGGTGGGCCACTTTATGATGCCTATGGGAATATGATTGGTCGCGTGGGTACCGATGGGAAATTCTTGGCGGCAGCGGGTGGAGAACGTGTTGCAGCGCCGGGTGCAAAAACCACGGCAGGAGGGGGCGTGCCTGGCACAGCGGGGACAGGAGGAAATGCCGCGCTGCAAGCCATCATGGAAAGGCAAGCGGCGCAAATTAATGCAGCAGAAACGCAGCAAATAAAACAACAAATGCAAGCAGCGATGTTGTCTCAGTCAGGCCAATTGGTTTCTGCGTGGGCGCCACCGAGCCAACAATATGTCGCAGGGAGTGAACCCAAAAAGAATGAAGGAGGGGGGTTGGGTGGTGCTGGAGGCGGTGCTGAAGGTAGTAATGCCTTTGAAGTGGGTAATGGACCGGTGATTAAAGCAGGTTCAATTATGTTTGCTGTGTTAGATACTTCGGTGAACAGCGATGAGCCTGGTCCTATCTTGGCGACGATCACAAGCGGAGGTTTGAAAGGAGGTAAATTAATTGGTGCGCTGACTAATCAAGGTAAAAAAGTGTTGATTAGGTTTACTACCTTGAGTTACCCCACTTATTCAAACAGCCTGAGTTTAACGGCGGTGGCCATTGATCCCACCACGGCGCGCACGGGGATATCAGATTACACCAATAATCACTATCTTTTACGTTATGGCACGTTGTTTGCTGCTTCTTTCTTGCAAGGATATGCGCAGGCCATTTCTCAGTCAGGATCCACCGTGATATCCAATGGATTTAACACGCAGAAAAATTTACCTTCCTTGTCACCGAGCGGTGAAATGGTGGTTGCTTTGGGTAATGTGGGCACGCAATATTCGTCTGTGTTAACAGGATTCCAAAACACGCCTCCCACGGTTCATGTTTATTCTGGAACAGGGTTGGGTGTGCTTGTATTAAACGATTTAAAACTGCCTGCTCCACCCGTGGAGTAATAAAACGAAGGCAATTGGAGAAAATCAGTCATGGCAAATGAAGAAGAATATCACATTCCAGATGAAGAACAGGTGCAAGTGGCGTCGAGTGGCGAGGCGGCACTGGCTGCTTCTTCTTCAGACGTTAAGCCAAAATCAGGGATGAAAAAAATAATTATTATCGTGATCGCGATCGCGGTACTGTGGGCGACCCATCGTATGTTTTCAGCGGTGAGAGAAGCAAGAAAATTAAAAGCCGCACCACACAATATTACGGAGTTTTCGACACCCCCTCATCCGTTGGAAGAAGCATCGTTTGCTGAGCGAGCACCGAGTATGCCTGTTCAACCTGCAGAGCAAGTTCAAACTTTGCCGCTTCCGCCTCAACGAAGTGTGGCGGTGAATACAGTGCCGGGTGGTGGGTTGAATACGCGCTTGGCGACGGTAGAAGAAAGTGGCGCAGAGGTACAAGCAAAACTCGAAAGAACCAATGCGAACATGGCGGAGTTGCAAAACATGATCGCTACCATGACTTCGCAGCTGGCGGCGATCAACAATACGGTTCAGGATTTGAATACGCAGATTAGTCAACAGCAAGCGCAAATTCGATCATTAATGATTGAGGGGATGCCCGTGACGAAAAAAAGTCACCATACTGCTGTGCGAGGGGAAGCAGCAGAGTCGCCGCATCGCAAAAAAGTGGCTTACTATATTCAAGCGCTTGTACCAGGGCGTGCTTGGTTAGCTGCCAGTGATGAAACAGTTTTAACGGTGAAAGAGGGTGATAATATTCCAGGTTACGGTGTGGTGACGGTGATTGATCCTACTCAAAGTGTCATCATGACCAGCTCGGGTGAAACGATCGCGTTTAAGAATGAGTAAATCGAAAAACGTTTTATGAGGTATAAAAGTGTTTTTTTTGTCTTTTGCGAATCGAAACATTTCTTCATCGCAGCTGAATGCCGTGCTCAGCTTGTTTGCCCTGTTTTTTTTAGCAGGATGCACAGTCAATGGTAATCAAGTTAGTCTTCAAGGTTTTCTGAATAGGTTGGCTGTTTCTTACAATGATATCGCTAAATTAGTGACAGCTTGGGCTTATATTACAGGTGCTTTTTTTGGTGTGTTTGCGATTTTCCAGTTTAAAGTATATGGCGAATCGCGCACGATGATGTCGATACAGACTAATATATTTAAACCTATTACCTATTTATTGGTGTCAGTGGCTTTGATGTATTTTCCAAGTACTTTCAAAACCTTGATGATGAGTACTTTTGGTACACCTAATCTCAGCCCCTTAAATTGGAGTGGGGTGACGAGTGTGGGTGTGTATGGTTATAAATTAGCTGTTACGCCAGCTTTACTAGGGTTAATGCGTTTGGTGGGATTGGTTTCCTTTGTGCGTGGTTGGATAATGTTGGTGCGTATTGCAGATCAAGGTCAACATGGTACGTTTGGAAAAGCCGTGACGCATATTGTGGGTGGCTTACTCTTGATTAATATTGTGGGTACAGGCAAGCTACTTTGGAATCTGGCTTCAGTTGGCTGATTGTCTGATGGGTGTGCTTTAGTTAGAATGCTTGAGAGGTACGAGGGGTATATACATTGTTTGTTGTTGTTATGCTTGGATGGTTTTCTCTACAGAAGGAGTATGCTTGTGAAAAATATGTTTGCTCAATATAAGTTTGCTGTTCTCTTGCTCGGTTTGTTAGGTGTTTTTTTTCCTATATTAGTGTTTGCTGAAGGTACTCAAACAATAGGCTCAATAGCACTTAATTTGACGCATTCTTTTACTGGGATTGCTAAGTTAATCACGGCGGCTTCTTATTTGGCAGGGGGTGCTTTTGCGGTGGGTGCTATCATGAAGTTTAAACAACATAAAGATAACCCTACCCAAATTCCGATTGGTACTCCTATCGCCCTGATTTTTATTGCAGCAGCGCTGATGTTCTTGCCTACTGTGTATAAATCTGCGGGTGTGTCTGTATTTGGTAAAGGCGCTCAAGCTGGAACCATCAGCGGGGTTCCACTGTAAAAAAACCAGGCTTCGATCATGTATGAGCTTACGTTAGCGGCCAATGCAGAAGCGTGGCGGTTGTTTATGTTGCGAAGGGCGGATCCCGCCTTTCGCGCATTTAGCCTTAAAGTATTCCGACGTGATCGTTACGTTTGTCAGTTTTGTGGTTTTCAAGCACGTGACTATCAAGAAGTCATTAATTTAGATCAAAATTACCGCAATAATGCTTTGCAAAACATGACAACAGCCTGTTGTTTTTGTTCGCAATGTTTTTTCTTGCAAGCTGTTGGATTAAGTGATTATGGTGGAGGTACGCTTATCTACCTACCTGAAATTACGCAATCTAGTTTAAACAGCTTTTGTCATGTTTTGTTTTGTGCCATCACGAATGACACGGGTTATAGTGACTCTGCTCAAAGCATTTACCGAGACTTCAAACTTCGTTCGCAGCAAGTGGAAGCACAATTTGGTGATGGTGCGAGTAACCCTGCATTTTTTGGACAATTGATGATTGAAACCCAAGAAGAACCCCCCAAAAATTTGACGGGTCTTTTGAAAGATTTGCGTTTGCTGCCTTCTCGCGCAGGATTTCGTATGCAAATTGAACATTGGGCAGCATTGGCGCTACAGGAATTGGCCGAAAGTAAATAGCGTGAATTTGACATAAGAAATAAGTTAAATAACAGGGAAAGAATAATATGACGAATCTTGTCGAATCTTTTTTAGGCGGGGTGGACAGCATCCTTGCCTGGATGAGTTCTCTGCTTAAAACAACCACTTCTTCTTATTGTGATCTAGAAACAGCCGATAGCCCCACCGTTTTAGTTGCCCGCGATGGTTCTTTAGCCTCGGTTATCAGAATTAATGGCCTGACGACGTTGCTGGGTGAAGCAGAATTCGAGCAACTGTGTCAGGGTGTTGCCTCGAGTTTGCAAACAGCTTTAGGCCGTAACGGCTATGAGGTACAGGTTGTTTTCAATTATGAGCCTGAAAAAGCCGCTGAAGTGATTGCGGGTATGTATGGACCGGCAAGAGCTACCGCAGAACGCTTACACTTAGACTTGGATGATTTGTTTAAAGAACGGGTTGATTATCTTGCGCGTTATTGTGCTGAAGAAGATGTGTTTTTTGTATTGTGGACGCGCCCACAAGTGCTATCTGCTGAGCAAATGAAACAAGCTGTAAAAACAAAAACAAAATATATTAAAGAGAATCATGTTCCCCCTTTTTCGCGAACACAATTTTTGATGGCGGCTATTCCTGATTTACGTAATGCGCATGATTCTTTTGTGCGTGCAACGCTAAATGATTTAAAGCGATTAACCTTGGATGTGCGCTTACTTGAAGTACACGAAGCATTATACGAAGTGCGAATGACGGTGGATCCTGATTTCACTGATAAAACATGGACGCCTATTTTGCCAGGTGACAAAATTACACCACAAGATTTCCAACATTATACAGGGGAAGTATCCGATTTATTATGGCCGGATTTATCTCACCAATTGATGCCACGTGATGCTGAAAATGTGGATCTGCGTACCACTCGAATCGGCGATAAAATATATTCAACTAGTTTTATTGATTTATTTCCAAAAGATATTAAATCTTTTGTAACGCTTTTTAATAGAACGCTCGCTGCAAACATTCCGTGGCGTATTTCATTTTTGATTGAAAGTGGAGGTTTAACTGCACTGCGTCTTAAAGCAACGATCGCGTCTATTCTCAGTTTCACCTCTGCTCAAAATCGTTTGATTTCTGATTCAGCTAAATTGTTGGATTATATCCACGTTAATACAGATGATGCTGTGGTGCGTTTGCAAGTTGCAGCGGTCACTTGGGCCCCCGAAGGGAAAATACCTTTATTGCGTGTGAGAGCCTCTGAATTAGCCAAAGCCTTGGAAGGCTGGGGTAACTGTGATGTCTCAGAGGTCTGTGGTGATGCGTTTGGTGGGGTAGTGTCTACGATGCTGGCGGTTTCAACTTCAAGTGTCGCCACGGCCTCTGTATCACGTTTATCCGACGTGACTTATATGTTGCCAGTGACGCGGCCTGCCTCGCCTTGGCAACAAGGTGCGGTGCTCTTTCGTTCTCCGGATGGAAAACCTTGGCCTTTTCAACCAGGCTCCAGTGTGCAGACAACCTGGATTGATTTGATTTACGCACGTCCTGGTTCAGGTAAATCCGTGTTGTCTAATGCGGTCAATTTGGCTGTTTGTCTGTCGGGGGGGATTCAGCGTTTGCCCCGTATCTCGGTGATTGATATTGGCCCTTCCAGTAGCGGGTTGATTTCGTTGTTGAAAGAAGCGCTGCCTGATCATCAAAAACACATGGCAGCGTATCATCGTTTGCAGATGACGCAAGAGTATTCCATTAATCCTTTTGATACGCAGCTGGGTGTGCGTCGACCGATGCCACAAGAGCGTGCGTTTTTAGTAAATTTTATTACCTTATTGGCGACACCTCTGGGTTCAGCACGTCCCTACGATGGTGTGCCAGATTTGGCAGGCATGGTGGTAGACATGCTTTATAAAAAATTAGCAGATGATGGTAATCCTTATTTGTATACACCGAATGTTGAACCTTTGATCGACGGTATTTTAGATGAAATGAGTTTTGTTAAAGATCAAAAAACGACGTGGTGGGAAGTGACGGATGCTTTATTTGCAGCGGGCTTTATTCATGAAGCCATGTTGGCACAGCGATTCGCCATGCCATTGATTGCAGATGCGGCTTCTATTTGTCGTGATCAAGCGGTGGAAGATTTGTATGGCAAAATTGTGGTTCCTACCGGTGAATCTTTGATTAATGCTTTTGCGCGCATGATATCCAGCGCAGTAAGAGAGTACCCTATTTTGGCGCGTGTGACTCATTTTGATTTGGGTGAATCGCGAATTGTGTCTTTAGATTTGGATGAAGTTGCCAAAAGTGGGGGAGAAGCGGCTGACCGACAAACAGCGGTGATGTATATGTTAGCTCGCTACACCTTGGCAAAAGATTTTTATCTGAGTTTAGAAAATGTAAAAGACATGCCAGAGCAATACCAGGATTATCATGGTGTGCGTATTCGAGAAATTAGAGAAGATCCTAAACGAATTATCTACGATGAGTTTCACCGTACTGCGAAAGCGCAATCTGTGCGCGATCAAGTGATCATTGATATGCGGGAAGGACGAAAATGGAATGTGCAAGTTGCATTAATTTCACAATCGCTGGATGATTTTGATAGCAATATGATTGAATTCGCTACGTCTGTTTACATCATGGATGCAGGACCAACACAAACCATTGAAAAAGCGGCAAAGATTTTTGGATTATCCGAAACGGCTCAATATGCCTTGAAAACGCGCGTGCATGGCCCTACTGAAGAGGGTTCTATTTTTCTTGCACAGTTTTCCACGAAATCAGGTTTGAATACGCAGTTATTGATGAGCACATTGGGACCTGTGGAGTTGTGGTCATTCAGTACCACTGTGGAAGATGCGACAGTACGGAATGAATTATACAAACGTATTGGCCCCAAGGACGCGAGACGTGTATTGGCTGCCTTATTCCCTTCGGGCTCTGTGAAAAAATTGGTTGAACGTCGCTTAGAAGCCTTAAAGAGCGATCGTGGTGTTATCACGGATGCAGTGACAAAAGGTGTGGTGGCCCAGCTGATTGATCAAATTGTCAGTGAATACATGAAAAATCCTGATATTAAGCGTTTACCGACGTAGCATGTAAAGTATATACTCCTTGGACTTGAAGATCTGGGATTTTTTCTCGAATTATGATGTTATCCAGCAAGGCGCTCTTGATTGGTTTTATCTTCAAGGTGTTCATAGAGAAAACTAGGGGCCAAGTCGGCACCGCTATCCCAGCAAATTGTTCCAATGTCTGAGTTAAGGTGTACGGTGGAGAAGTATTTTTTATCTTTTAAAGGTGCAAATACACCCTGAAAAGAAAGCAAGTTTTTTAGGTTAATACGCCCGCTTTTTCCATCTTCAAATTTTAAAAATAGCACATAATCATCAACAACTTTAACCTCGACAACGTCATGAAGCATATTTTACTCCAACGGAAATACCTTATTTAATGGTTTGGATGCTCTTGCGAGCTCCCAGTTCTTTAATAACTCACTCTGATGAATACTCGCCCATTCAATAACCAGTCCTAACACTTTCGGGGGCAGCTTGCCATCCAATATAGCCAAATTTTTTATGGAAATATTGGCTTTATGTTCATTGTAACGTACAAAAAAGTGCGGTGGATTGTGATCATTGTAAAACATTGCGATGATAATACCCAAAAACCTACTAATCTCTGGCACGAAGCCTCCTTTTAGAGCGTTTCCATCTAACCCAACAGCAAGCGTAAGCATTCATTCACCCCCTCTGGACAGAGCCCCATATATAATAGTCCAGAGGGGGTGAATGAATGCTTACGCTTGGTGCGACAGTGTATTAATTATTATAAATTAGAAAGGAACATCATCATCGAATTGACTGCTGCCGGCTAATTCTGCAGTAGGGGCATTGTTAGAGGTGTGTTCAGGAG
>JACREE010000051.1 GCA_016218405.1 Gammaproteobacteria bacterium | reverse complement strand
TTCTTCGCTGAGCCATAAGGTTTGTTGAAGCCAGGAAGAAGGAGAGTGTTCGCGCAAAGCTTGTCTGGGGCTGTTCAATTTCGGCATTTGTCCAAACTCTTTTTCCCCTATCACGCGTTTTTGATAATGGTAGTGCGTTGTGCGTGGTGTGTCGTCTTCACCTTGAATAAACTTGAGATAAAGATGCTTGTCTTGTGGCGGCGTAGAAAAAAATTTGAGTTTACCCTGATAGGCTCGCGGGTTGGCCAAGTAGAGGTTCATTTCTTCACTGACATTGATGTCAGCTTGGTCAGGTATTTTTCTAATCCAATACTCACCCCCATTTTTTTCAAAGAGGCTCAGAAGGGAGGGCAATTGGACATAAAGTGAGGGCATAGTGTCTCCATACAAGGGCTTGACATAATACAAGAATAGTTGGAAATGAGAAAAGCATCGTTTGAAAATTCTCCTATAATAAAAAAGGGAGCGTCTGTCTGAAAGAGGAGGGGGGAAATATGCCTGGAGAAGAAAAGCCCATTCGGGGGCAACCCCTGCCTTTTTTGCATCCAAAGGTGGAGCCAAGCCACCTCTGGCCAGAAAACAACAAATTATTAACAGAGAGAAGTATTGAAGATGCCAAAGCATTTTTTAAAAAAAATCCAACTCAACATTATTGTAAGCAACACAATGTCTATGTGTTTGAAACAGAATCAAAACCTCCTCTTTATTGCGCCGTGCATTCTGTTTTGGGCCAGGGTGGTTTTGGTGAAGTGGTTTTGGCTCAAGATTTAGATTCAGGGCAGTGGCATGCCTTAAAGATACAAAATTTATCAAAACAAGCTGAAAACCCGAAAAACAAACAGAGTCAAAAGAAAATAGAGCAGGACGTTGAACATGAGGCAATGATATTTCATCAGGCGGCACAGGCAAGGGGGAGTGATGCGAATGTACTGAATAAGCTTATTAAGCATGAGGGCGAAACCTTGGCTATCACCTTGATGCCTTTGGTGCAGGGAGTGGAACTTTTTGAGAAAGCAAACAAGGGTAATTATTCTTTGCCAGAAGCGATTGCCATGGGCATCAATATGTTGGAGTCTATACAGATTTTGCACGACAAAAAAATATTACATCGAGACATCAAACTTGAGAATTTCATGGTGGATTCTGTGACGCAGGCGGTGACCCCCGTTGATTTTGGTTTAGCGACGATCCTACATCCAGATGAAACGGTGCGCTCTGAGACGGTACGACTGGGGACGCCAGGGTATATGGCGCCAGAGATATTAGATCGGCATAAACAAAGCGTGGATTACAGTGTTCAAACTGATATATATGCCTTGGGTGCGAGTTTGGGTGTCTTGCTCAGAGAAGCCTCTGGCCAGACGCTCGAATTAGGAAAGGCGTTAGAGGGTATTGTTAAGCCGATGTGGAGTGATGCTCCCTCAGACAGACCCAGTATTCGGGACGTGTTGACTCAATTAACGGCCTTTAAATCCAACTTTTTATTGAGCCTGTATCAACAAAATGTTCGTAAAACAGCGGTCGTGAGTTTGGATGAGTATCATGCGGCAGAAGATGATCAAAAAGCTGAAATGTTAAGGGTATTAAAAAGTGGAGGATTTCATGAGGTATGGTTTGTAGATCCCCAAAAAGCGCATTCAGAGCATTATGCAAAATGGCGAAGAGACTTTGAGCGCGAAGGTGTACCTATGGGAAATACTGTTTTGCATGATTCGAATATGGAAAATATTGTCCAGAATTTACATGCGTATGAAGATAAAAATGCAAACATTCGTACCTATCATTGTGTGACGAACGATTCCACTTTAGAAACGCGTGCACCTAATCCTGCTGTGTGTTTTTTACATGCTAATCCAACTATTGAATCCGATGAAATACGGGAGAAAATAGCAAATCACGCTCAAACACTTCGTATACAACCCGAACAATTGGCAGGAATAAATAAAAAATTAGATGACGAGATAAGACGATTAACAGAAAAATATAAAAATAAAATGCCCCCTGTTGTTACTGAAAGAATAACGGCCATTAAAGGCATGAAGGAAAATTTAAAACAATTATCCGCTGAGGATAAATTAACACATGCGCAGTTAGATAAAGAACTGAAAGGGCTTACCAGTAAAATGTATGGAACGGGATTTCTAAATGCCTTAGCAGAAAGATTCCCCAAATTAAATATTACGCGTTCAACGGGGCAAGAAGTGGTAAATGCCATTCGTGAAGAAGTGACACGTACTGGCCCGCCACCTCCTCCGCCCATGATGAGTGAATAAAGGTAACAGAGCCGTCATTGCGAAGGACGGCCCTTTTCCGCCGGACGAAGCAATCCACGTCGCCCCGCCCGGAGGGGTGAGAGAAGTGATGACTACTTGTTGCTAATGTGTCGTTTCACGATGTTAGCTATAGTGGCACTTGAATGATTGTCAGCGCCCATCGGCATAGCATAAGCAAATCCACCACCATCTTTCATTTCTGGATAAGCAGTATGATAAACACACATCCACTCACCCTCTTCATTTAGTGTAGGTTTGGGTTGTTCTGAAATGGATTGCACAATTTGATTGGCTCTGGAAAGTGCATCTGACAAAGGCGTGGATTTACTTTGAATAATCGGACCTATGCCAAATTGCCAGAGCTGGTTTGTGCCGTATTCGTCTTTTTGCCAAACAGCTAACCAGACATCCGAATCACTCGTGATGAGGCCTTCTACGGCAAGAAAGCCTCGTGCTTTGATGAGATCAACACGGGGACAAGTCGTGGGCGCTTCGCTTAAAGCCATGACGGGCAAGCTTATAAATAAAAATGCAAGCAAAAACAGGGATTTTAAAAATTTCATTGCTTTTCCTCAAGGATAAAAATTGAGCCTGCAGTTTAATGGGTTGGTTAATTTTTGTCTATAGCCTGAAGAATTTTCTCCGTGATATCTATTTTAAACATACCTTCAAGTTCGCGCACGCAAGTAGGGCTGGTGATATTAATTTCAGTTAAGTAGTCGCCGATAACATCCAAACCGGCTAAGAGAATCCCGTTTTTTTTAAGAAAAGGGCCGACTTCTTCACAAATTTTATTGTCATTTTTTGATAGTGCGACGCCTTGTGCGCTCCCTCCTGCCGCCAAATTTCCGCGTGTTTCGCCTTTTTGAGGAAGACGTGCAAGCGCATAAGGAATGGGTTCACCATTTATTAAAATGATGCGTTTATCTCCTTGTGTAATATCAGGGATATAACGTTGGCAGACGATATGTTTCTGATTTTTTTGTGTCAATATTTCTAAAATAACACTGAGATTGGGATCATCGTTTTGAACCTTGAAAATACTTTCTCCGCCCATACCATCCAGTGGTTTGCACACACAAATTTGATGTGTCGAAATAAAACGACGAAGCTCCATTTGATTTGCGCTGATGAGGGTTTCAGGTGCAAGATGCGAAAAATGATGGATAAATAATTTTTCATTGTAGTCTCGTAAACTTTGCGGTTTGTTATAAACGCGAACCCCTTTTTTTTCTGCAAAATCTAAAATTTGTGTCGCATGAAGATAAGTTTGATCGATGGGGGGTTCTTTCCTCATGAAAATTACATCAAAAAAATCAAGCGCAAGGTGTTCTGTTTTTTCGATAGAAAACCAATTTTTTTCATGATCAGTGACGCGTAATTGTTTAACTTGAGCAAATGCATTTTCACCTTTTAAGTATAAATCGTGTATTTCAGCGTAATAAATAGGCCATTTTCTTTCTTGAGCCGCCAGTAAAATAGCAAAAGACGTGTCTTTTTTAGGAGAAATATTTTCAATGGGATCCATGATGACGCAAATTTTCATTGTGCCTCCGCAAGTTCTCGGCTGGCTGCAATCAGGGCCAGGCGAGCAATGACACCATAAGCATAAAAACGATTAGGGCATTCAGTTAAGGTGAGTTGTGGGTGAGGGTGATTGCAGGCTGTGGTAAAAGCCAGTGGCTCAAACCGCATCCCGGGTGCATTTAAGTTTTCATTGGGTCCACGGTCTTGGTGGATACGATAAAATCCGCCTACTACGTGAGAACCCATCATATAAACAACAGGTTCAGCAACAGCGGATACTTCACCCCAGGTTTCTTGCGTATAAACACCTTCTTGAATTAACACATGTTCGACTGTTTTCCCACTTTTGGAGGCTGACATTTTGCTGCGTTGTTTTCTGTTTAAGTGTGTGACTTCTTCTGCGCTTAATGCGGTCATGATACCCATGCCATAGGTGCCTGAATCTGCCTTGATGATAACAAAGGGTTTTTGATCAATATGATATTCCTGATATTTTTTCTTGATGAGCGATAAAATGTGATCCACTTGTGTGGCCAGTCGAGGCTCACCTTCTTTTTTCATGAAATCAATGTCATGACATTCCGTAAAATAAGGATTAATCAGCCAAGGATCCACGTTTAAAAATTCAGCGAACTCTTGTGATACTTGACGATAAAATGAAAAATGATGCGATTTGAGGCGAGAAGCCCAGCCTAATTTGAGTGGGGGAAGAAATACTTGCGTGATTCCTTTAAAAATATCGGGCACACCTTCAGACAAATCATTATTCAGCAAAATAGCACAAGGGATAAAATCGGGCAGCACGAGTTTATTTTCTCGTCGTTCAAGTAATTCAACAGGCACTTCTTTGCCTAAAGAGGTATGAAGTGTTTGTTGAAGCGGTTTCCAAGAAGCAACCCTCACTTCATAACCTGCTTGATACAGTACTTCATAAAGCCGTGTGAGGCTTTGCCAATAAAAAGGGTTGCGTGTGTGATTTTCGGGAACAAGCAACAGGCGCTGACACCAAGGATAATAGTGTGAAAGAGCCGTGGCTGTGGCCTGGATCAGCAAAGGCATAAACTCAAGATTTAAATTATTAAATCCAGCAGGAAATAAGTTGGTATCAACAGGGGCGATTTTAAAACCTGCGTTGCGAATGTCGACAGAAGCATAAAAAGGTGGCGGTGTTTTTTTAAGCTGATGTCGAATCCAATGTTCAATGGTGGCATGATTATCCAAAAACAATTTTTCTAAAGCTAGCAAGGGGCCCGTGAGCGTTGTGCGAAGCGAAGGAACAGGTGTGTGCATTGGATAGAAGCAAAGTTGAATTGAATTGTTTAACATTTTACAGGGTTTATTGATAATGCCAACTTATCTGTTGCCAATGTCCAAATTCTTTTTGGTGTATCTCCTGTGCTGAAATAGAATAAGTGGCGTTCAATTGAGCAAAACTCTCTTTTGAATTTGCCTTTATCATGAAATGATAAATAACTTGATTTGATGTGTCTTCTTTTAGCTGTTCAATTTCATAAAAAAATTTCTTGTCAGAAAGAAAGCCTTGACAGAAAGACAAGCAATTGTCTGGAAAATTTTTCTGAAGATAAGAGAGTGATTTTTCTAGCTGATCGAGAGAATTGAATTCTTTTTTTTCGATGCAAGCAGAATGTGATTCTTTTTGAAAAAAATCCAACAAAGTAACGGACAAAAAAGAAAGTAAAAATAGAAAAAAAACAGCAAGTAATAATATCATTCCATATTCATTTTTTTTCATGCCATCGATGTCACGATTTTTAATGGGAGGTAAATTTTTCTATCCTGAGGTATGATGTTTTTTCCGTTAAATGAATAGCTCATTCGATTGAACAAAACCTCATTTTTAGATTGCAACAGGAAATTCAATTGAATCACACGAATTTGATTAAGTGCATAAGCAGAAGGATTATCCGTGTAAAACAAAGGAGAAGTTTGCGTTGCCTTAATACCATAGCTAATCGTGAAACATTGAATATTATCTGCGATTTCAGTGGCAGGGTGCTCACCATATTTTAAATACAAGCAAGGTCTATTTTGTTTCTTTCTCAGATACAGACTTTTCACCAACTTACCTTCTTGATCAATCAAAGCTAACCCAGCATCTAGTGAATGAAGGGTAGTGTGTTTAACCCTGAAGTTATCACCTGACGTGTCGCGCAAATTTTTTATCTCTTTTCTTAAACACATGTCTAGCCAGTAAGCTTCCTCATGAAGAAAATGATGTGCTTTTACTACACGATAGGTGGTGTGCCAATATGTAAAAAGATAAGCAGAAATCGCTAACAAAATAAATAAAACAGGGAGTGCCAAGAGGTATTCTAATGAAGAGAGCCCCGCTTGTGTGTTCGAAGGGCTTTTGCTTAGGCGGGTCTTTTCTTTGAATGAGACGCAACAGTGAACAAGTTTTATAAACATGGCAAGATTGAGTTATTATTGTTTTTTGCCTATCCTAACGCAAGATCAAAAAAAGACAACTTATTTCCAGCGGATGACATGAAAAAACACAATACACTTAAAAATCACGCTCAAGAGGTGAGATTGTTTTATCAGCGTACCTTATTCATAGGGGGAGTGTTGATTTTTTTAGTCTTATGTTTGGTTGCTCGTTTGTTCTGGCTTCAAATCATTCAAAATCGTTTTTACCTGACCCTTTCTCAGCAAAACCACATCAGTTTTTTGCCGATTGAGCCCAAGCGGGGCTTGATTTACGATAGAAACGGCATGTTGATCGCAGAAAACACGCCTGTTTTTAACTTGGAAGTGATGGCGGGTCGAAAAAAACAGATGCTGAATTTGATTGATGAAATTTCCAAGATTATTCCCATCAGTCAAACTGAGAAAGAATTATTTTTAAAACAATTAAAACAAAAACGTCTCTATCAAGAAGTGACTTTGAAAATAAAATTGACAGAAGAAGAGTTGGCCACATTTTATGTTAATCAATTTCGTTTCCCAGGCGTTTCGGTGAAGGCACGTCTTTCTCGACATTACCCAGAAGGGCCTTTATTTTCGCCTGTTTTAGGTTACGTGGGTCGTATTAATGAACACGAATTAAAGCAGTTAGATGCAAGTAATTATGCAGCCAGTGATTACATGGGTAAATTGGGAATCGAGAAATTTTATGAATTCTTGCTGCATGGTCGCGTGGGCTATCAACAAGTCGAGGTTGATGCCTCCGGACATGTGGTACGTGTCTTGCAACGAATTTTACCTGTTTCAGGTGAAAATTTATTTTTAAGTATTGATAGCCACCTCCAACATGTTGCTTATGACGCGTTAAAAGGAGAGGTGGGGGCGGTGGTGGCGATTGATCCTCAAAATGGTCAGGTGTTGGCGTTAGTGAGTTATCCCGCTTATGACCCCAATTTATTTGTGGCAGGGTTAACGAATCAACAATATCAAGACATTCAAGCTGACCCCACTCAGCCTTTGTATAACCGTGCCTTGCGTGGCCAATATTCAATGGGTTCAACCATCAAGCCTTTTCTAGCGTTAGCGGCCTTGGATGAAGGGATTATTGCGGCTGAAGATAAAATTTATGATGTGGGTTACTACCAAATAAAAGGGAATCAACATATTTATCATGATTGGAAGCGCACAGGGCATGGTGTGGTCGACTTAAAACGTGCGATCGCCGAATCCTGTGACACTTATTTTTATCAGCTTTCGATGAAGCTAGGCATAGAGCGTATTGATAATACCTTATGGGATTTTGGTTTTGGTGATTTAACTCAATTGGATGTGGGAGAAGAAGTATCGGGTTTGGTGGCTTCACCCAGTTGGAAGAAAAAACGTTTAGGACAAGCCTGGTTTCCAGGTGATACATTGAATGCAGGTATCGGACAAGGCTATATGCTAGCAACGCCCGTGCAATTGGCGCATGCCACAGCAACCTTGGCGGCAAAAGGACAAGGGTATTTGCCCACGCTTTTGTTATTACGCCAGCAAGAATCTGGCCGCCTATTACGTACCTTGCCACGCAAAGAAGAAGTCATTGAAATCGAGCCAAGCCATTGGCAAACCATTCATTTGGCCATGCAACAAGTGATTGCTTCGCCGGCCGGTACAGCGCATTACCTCAATCGCGGCTTGAAATACAGCATGGCGGGTAAAACAGGGACGGCACAAGTGTTTAGTTTGAAACAAAATCAAAAATATAATGCAGCGATGTTGCCCAAAGAATTGCGAGATAATAAAATTTTTATTGCTTTTGCACCGATTGATCAACCTAAAATTGCAGTAGCGGTTGTTACAGAACACAGCTTGAAAGCCACCTTAATTGCAAGGACGGTGATGGATGCTTATTTAGAAGAACAAGCAAATCATCCTGCCAATTGATATCCCACTGACAGCAAAGGTTTGGTGATCACAGCTTGCGTTAACCTTAAAAGAATCAACACCAGCACAGGTGAAAAATCCAAACCTGCAATCGAGGGAAGCAGACGACGCGCTGGCCCCATTAAAGGATCCGCAATTTGAAATAGAAAATATAACAAAGATTTGTTTATGAAGGCAGAAAACCAACTCAAAATAACAAAGACGAACAGGCAATAAAAAAGAATGGAAAGAATCAAGTCGGCGGATTCTGCAATAGAAGAAATCAGTAATCCTACCATTGAAGGAAATGTGCCGCGCACAAATAAAAAAATGGAAATAAATTTAAAAAGTTCCAAGAGCCATAAAAAAAGAGCGGTATCGATCGCAGGACGATGAGAAAAAGGCAAAGCTTTTTTAAAAAAATGAAGAGGCATACTCGTTAACTTTGAGATGATTTGTGAAATGGGGTTAAAAAAATTAGCATGATTCCACTGCAAAATAAGACGTAAAGCAACAACAAACAGATACAGATTAAGAAGCATAACAATAAAAAAATATAATCCAGAAAGGGATTGCGATAAAAATAAGCTAGTAATTGATTGCATTGTCACTCCTCACCTCTCACCCCCTAGTTGTTTCGCTCGCTTAAAAGCAGCTTGTACTGCCTCTAAGCAAAGTTCAGAAAGCCGCGGGGTAAAAGCCAGTAAAGCTTGTTCGGTGGTGCCGCCAGGTGAAGTGATGTTTTGCCTCAGTGTGGCCCAAGTTTTATTGCTTTCCAAAGCCAGCTTGGCACTTCCAAATGCGGTTTCAAGCGTTAAAAAATGTGCGTCTTCAGGCGACAACCCTATGGCAATGCCTGCGTCACGCAATGCTTCCATAAAAAGTAAAAAATAAGCGGGACCACTACCAGATAAAGCCGTAACTGCATCCAGTTGTTCTTCTTTTTCTACCCATAAAGTACTCCCCACAGAACGCATGATTTTTTCTGTGATCGCGCGTTGTTCGCTGCTGACTTCTGAGGTAGCAAATAAACCACTGACAGCTGCTTGCACAAAGGCAGGGGTATTCGGCATGCAACGTACAATCGGATAAATATTTCCTAAAGCAGTTTGAATGTATTGCGTCGTGATACCCGCTGCAATAGAAACAATTAATCGAGGATGTGCTTGAAAGTTATCACGGTATGTTTCGCATACGGTGAAAACATCACCTGGTTTAACACACAATAGAATTACATCACTCTCTTTGATCAAACGCGAGTTATCTGAGGTGGTGTGAATAGCCCGTGCTTTTAGTGATTCAAGTTGCACGGGATCTGTGTTGGAAGCCCAAATATCGTGGGGTGAAAAACCTGCACTAATCAAACCATTGATGAGACAACTACCCATGTTGCCTGCGCCAATAAAACCTAATTTGGGAGAGTGTGAGTTCATATCTTATCCTCGTGTTCCAAAAAGGGCTGTGCCAATACGCAAAAACGTTGCGCCTTCTGCGATGGCAATAGGATAATCGTGAGATGTGCCCATGGAGAGTGTATCCAAATGATAGCCTAAAGCAAGTAGCTCATCAAAGGCATGATGGAGTTGTTGAAAATAAGCATGTTGCGCTGTGTTTGAATTCGTAAGAGGCGGAAGTGCCATGAGCCCACGTAATTTCAAATGCGACAAACCTGAAATTTTTTCAGCAAGCGAAGGTAAATCACTCAATGAAACCCCTGGTTTCGTCGCTTCATCGCCCATATTTACCTCTATACACACATTAAGAGGTTGTTGCGTAGGTAAACGGTGTGCGTGAAGACGTTGGGCGATTTTTTCTCTGTCAAGACTGTGTACCCAATCAAAATGAGCAGCAATATCCCTTGTTTTGTTGGATTGAATGGGTCCAATAAAATGCCATGTTAGGGGATAATCTTTCAATGCCTCTATTTTAGGGAGCGCTTCTTTTATATAATTTTCAGCAAAATGTCGCTGTCCCGCCGCAACCAGCTGGCTTAATCGTTCAATAGGTTGTGTTTTGCTGACGGCAATCAGTTCAATTTCACCTGGATTGCGCCCACACTGCTGTGCGTAGGCGTCTATTTTTTTTTGTAGTTGTTGATAATGCAAGGGGAGGCTCATGTCAATTAAATGTGATAAATGGATAAGACGTATGGCTGAAGAGTATGGCATGATCAAACCTTTTGAACCAGAACAAGTGCGTACTTTATTCGGGCAAAAATGCATCTCTTTTGGTACATCAAGTTATGGTTATGATGTGCGTTGTAGCAATGAATTTAAAATCTTTACGAACATTAACTCTGCGATTGTGGATCCCAAAAATTTCTCTGAAGATAGCTTTGTTAATTTAACGGCAGATGTCTGTATCATCCCGCCCAATTCTTTCGCCCTGGCAAGAACAGTTGAATATTTTCGTATTCCACGCGATGTTTTAACCATTTGTTTGGGGAAATCGACCTATGCTCGCTGCGGTATTATCGTGAATGTGACCCCTTTAGAGCCTGAATGGGAAGGGCATGTAACTTTAGAGTTCTCGAATACGACGCCATTACCTGCTAAGATTTACGCCAACGAAGGCGTAGCCCAAATGCTGTTTCTGGGTGCCGATGATATTTGCCAAACTTCCTATAAAGATCGGGGGGGGAAATATCAAGGCCAGCAGGGCGTTACTTTACCTAAGACTTAATCCATGACTGATTTACTCACTGAAACAGCCCGTAGGCGTACTTTTGCTATTATTTCGCATCCTGATGCAGGCAAAACCACCTTAACAGAGAAGCTCTTGCTTTATGGCGGGGCTATTCAACTTGCAGGCGCAGTCAAAGGGCGTAAAGCGCAGCGGCATGCCACCTCAGATTGGATGGCCTTGGAACAGCAAAGGGGTATTTCAGTGACCACTTCTGTGATGCAGTTTGAGTATCAAACGCGCATCATTAATTTATTAGATACCCCAGGGCACCAAGATTTTTCAGAAGATACTTACCGTACACTCACGGCGGTAGACAGTGCCTTGATGGTGATCGATGGCGTAAAAGGGGTAGAGGAGCGCACGATCAAACTGCTTGAAGTCTGTCGTTTGCGCACAACACCTATTTTTACATTTATTAATAAATTTGATCGCGATTGCCGTCCTCCCATTGATTTGCTCGATGAAATTGAACAAGTGCTCGCAATTCATTGTGCACCTGTGACTTGGCCCATCGGCATGGGTAAATTTTTCAAAGGTATTTACCACTTATTAGAAGATAATATTTATCTTTATCATCCAGGGCAGCAGCATAAAATAAAGGATGTGTCGGTGATTCATGGATTAAATAACCCTTTGTTTGATGAAATTTGTGGTGCTCTTGCCCAAGAAACACGTGAAGAATTAGAATTGGTGTTGGGTGCGTCGCATACCTTCGACAAAGATTTATTTTTGCAAGGCAAGTTAACCCCTGTATTTTTTGGATCAGCGGTTAATAACTTTGGAATTCAATCTTTATTAAATTCCTTTGTGGAGTATGCGCCTCCGCCTTTACCTCGTCCCACACAAACACGCGACGTTTCACCCGATGAAAAAAATTTTTCTGGATTCGTGTTTAAAATCCAAGCCAACATGGATCCTGCGCACCGTGATCGCATTGCTTTTTTGCGTGTGTGCTCAGGTTGTTATGAAAAAGGAATGAAATTGCACCAAGTACGAACTAAGCGTGATGTGCAAGTGGGACAAGCATTAACCTTTATGGCGAGCAATCGTGAACAAGCAGAAAAAGCCTGGCCTGGAGATATTATAGGTCTATACAATCATGGCACCATTCAAATTGCAGACACATTCACACAGGGAGAATCGCTTCAATTTACAGGGATTCCTTTTTTTGCACCTGAAATGTTTCGTTTAATTCGACTTAAAGATCCCTTAAAGAGCAAAGCCCTTTTAAAAGGCTTAACTCAGCTTTCTGAAGAGGGTGCGACGCAATTATTTCGTCCACTTATCAGTAATGATTTAATTTTAGGTGCGGTCGGTACCTTGCAATTTGATGTCGTCGTCTACCGTTTGCAGTATGAATATAATGTGAACTGTAGTTATGAACCCATTAATGTTGTCACCGCACGATGGGTAAAATGTGCCGATCCAAAAAAATGGGAAGAATTTAAAAACCGTAACCAAAGCAATCTTGCACTAGATGGGGCTGAACAACTTACCTATTTAGCGCCGACCCATGTTAATCTTCAGTTAACGATGGAAAGATGGCCCGATGTTGAATTTTTTAAAACGCGAGGGTGTGTCGTCAATTCGCTAGCTTGAGACATAACGCCTTGATTTTTGAGCACCGTAGCGGAACATACGTAGTTTGGTATGTGAGCAACGGAGCGCAGAAAATCAAGGCGTTATGTCCAAGATAGTAGACTTGACGACACACCCTGAGAATAGGGGAGTGCCACCATGTTCGACTGTGAATTAACAAGGGAGAGAGTGATGAATACGATACAACCAGGTGCGAAAAACTTTCTTAATTTGTCTATTGATGCATTGGTTCAGTATGCTTTAGCACAACAAGAAGGTGTGTTAGCTGCAAATGGTGCTTTTCTTGCTCTCACAGGAAAGCGAACAGGTCGTTCACCCAAAGATCGATTTATCGTAAAAGATGCAATAACAGAAAAAACAGTGGATTGGAATGAGCGTAACCAAGCGATTGATAATGATGTCTTTCATCGTTTATGGAATAAAGCACAACAACACCTTGTTAAAAAAAATCTATTTGTTTCTCATTTAGCAGTCGGTGCAGATGCGCGCTATCAATTACCCGTGACGGTGATCACTGAAAAAGCCTGGCATATGCTTTTTGCCAGACATTTATTTATTCGCACTTTCACAGAAGAATCTGCGCCAGGAAGTTGGACTTTATTGAATGCAAGTTCGTTAAAGTTAGATGCGAGTGCAGATGGTGTACACAGTGACGCAGCGCTTATTCTTAATTTTACTGAAAAAAAGATTTTATTGTGTGGTTTAGATTATGCAGGAGAAATGAAAAAAGCACTTTTTTCTGTGCTTAATTTTCTCTTGCCTGAGAAAGATGTGTTGCCTATGCATTGTGCAGCAAATGAAGGAAAAGAAGGGGAAGTGGCTTTATTTTTCGGGTTATCTGGCACAGGTAAAACCACTCTTTCTGCTGATCCTGAGCGTTATTTAATTGGGGATGATGAACATGGCTGGGGCAAAGAAGGTGTCTTCAATTTTGAAGGAGGCTGTTATGCCAAGTGCATTGATCTTCAAAAAGACAAAGAGCCCGTCATTTGGGCAGCGATTCGTGATGGGGCCATCATGGAAAACGTGGTGCTTAAATCCAACAATGAACCTGATTATCATGATGCCACGCTGACGCAAAATACGCGTGCAGCCTATCCACGTGATTATATCCCTTTGTGTGTGGAGTCAAATCAAGCCGGTTCGCCAAGTGCGGTTGTTTTTCTAACCTGTGATTTATACGGTGTACTCCCGCCGCTTGCAAAACTTTCGCAAGAGCAAGCTGCCTATTATTTTCTAAGTGGCTATACCGCTTTAGTAGGCAGCACTGAAGTAGGTGAGGGAAGTGGGATTAAACAAACCTTTAGTACTTGTTTTGGCGCTCCTTTTTTCCCTCGTCCCCCGCAGATTTATGCGGATTTATTGATTAAACGTTTACAAGAAACGCGAGCGAATGTTTATTTGGTCAATACGGGCTGGGCAAAAGGCCCTTACGGGCAAGGGGGCGAACGTTTCAGTATTCCTACCACGCGGGCGATCATTCGTTCGGTCGTGAGTGGAGAAGCTGCCTCTACCGAATACGACTTGCTGCCTGGATTTCAGCTGGCTATCCCAAAACAACTTTCCGGGGTTGATTCATACTTGCTGGATCCTCGAAAAAATTGGGTGGATAAAGAACAATACCCGCTTTTCCAAAAACGGCTGATTGATAGTTTCAAAGAAAACTTTAAGCGCTTTCAAGTCAGCTCCGAGATTTTGAATGCCGGCCCTATTTAAGAACTTCGAGGATGTCAACAGCTTCTGATAAAAAGCTTCCTTGTTCTTAAAACATCGTCTATACTCGATTCAGCTATTTTTTAATAGCAGGAAAGTTGTATGGGTGGATGTTCGCATCCCCACACATTGTTTATTTTTATTGTAATGAGGTTTTAAGTAATATGGCAAAAGGTAGAGTAAAGTGGTTTAACGAGTCCAAAGGGTTTGGTTTTATTGAAACTCAAGATGGAAATGGAGAAGATGTTTTTGTACATTACTCTGCCATCAAAGGCTCAGGATTCAAGACATTGGCTGAAGGACAATTAGTAACGTTTGAAGTTGAACGCGGTCCTAAAGGCGCACAAGCAGTTCAAGTTGAAGTATCGGCTGAAGAAGCTTAATTATTTCAAATTCTGAACAAAAAAAACCCGGCTCTGGCCGGGTTTTTTTTGTAACAACTTACCCCCTCACCCTCGGGGCGATGTAGATTGCTTCGTCCGGCGGAAAAACGCCGTCCTCGCAATGACGGCTCGGAGAGAAAAAATGCTGGCCATCATGCCCCCCAACCCTCCGGAGTGTCATTGTTTCCCTATTCCCTCCGGGGCGTCATTGCGAGCGGAGCGAAGCAATCCACTTTAACGTCTTGAAGGATTTTGATATTTTCGCTGTGGCTAAGAGGGGGGGTTAGAGTGAGAACGGTGAGTCGAAGTGCTGCTATTTTCTACAACACCTGTAGTTGCCGCGGGTATTAATGGCGTATTTTCTTCTGAAGTATACTGAGGGGAACTAGCAGGGGTTGATACATGAGTTGGTCTGACGGAACTTTTAGTGTCACGCTTTTTTGCGTCAAGAGTATCCATTTCAGTTTCAAGAGTTTCTATACGATCTCGAATAGTTTCTACTTCTTCGCTTCTTTCCTTTGATTTGACACCGAAAATAACAGCCGAAATCACACAAACCAGGACAGCAGCGCCCATCACGGCTAACCCAACAAAGGGTATAGCCGCCAAAAAAGGAGCGACAATTAAGCTGATGAGCAAACCCGTGCCCAATACGGCTGAGGTTTTAGAGAGTACAGAGTACAAATACCTCAAGAAGTTTGCTCTTTTTTGTTTTTCTTCTTCCTCTTGACGGAAGGCTGCAAGTTGAATTTGTGGGTCTGCCTTCAGTGTGTCGTTCACTATCCCTCTCCGTCTTGTGGTTGAGGTGTTTCAACTCCCCCTTCATCATCTTCTTCATTCACGCTGACTTTTATAGGCGGTGTCTGTGCGGCAGAAGAAGGGGGGGCAGCAACTGGTTTTTTATTTGTAGCGGTAGCGGCTGAAGTTTTTGCGGGCACGGAAAGGGTAGGAGTTACCGCAGGTGTGCTTGTGATGCTGTTTTTAGGAACGGAAACAGCAGGAGAGACAGGTGCCGGTGTCGTCGTCGTTGTCGCAGGAGGAGACGCTAGGCTGGCAGGCGGCGGGGGTATCACTGGCGCTGTAGACCCAACCGCAGCGGAAGGCGCCATTTGTTTTACTGTCTCAATTGTTTTGTTGAGTTCCTGTTGCTTCGTCCATTTTACCCAACCCGTCTTGATGTTGCCCTGACTACAAAAAGCATAGAAATTTTGTAAAAATTGCAGACGATCCGCTTGCGCAGAATAATTGGGATCTGTACTAGGAGGCAGTTTTGATAGATCTACACCGCTTAATAAAGCTTGCCTGGCTAGGATATCAGCAAAACTCACCGTTTTAGCATTTTTCATCATGTCTAGCATGCTCATGAAAGTCGTGGCGCGCCCTTTTCCTGAGCGGCAATGAAGGTAAACCCAGGTTTGAGGCGGTAAGATTTGTATTGTATTAATAAATTTTTCTACTTGGTCGTCTGAAGGTTTTTGTCTGTCTGTTACATAAATACGGGTATAACCAAAGTTATAAGCCCGCGCTAAATCTGCTTCTGCAAACACGTTTTGTGGAGAAAGCGTGAGGGGAGTGGCATTTGCAATTCTTCCATCTGGTGTTTTATCTACAATTTGCTCCACAATAACTTGAGCTTGATTTTGCAAAGCATACAGATGTTGAAATTGACTTTGCTCAACTTGTTGCGACGTTTTATTGATGTTGGCTTGATTATTGATGCCATACCAACTGATTGCGTTACCATTTAAAAAACCATGATCTTCTTGTCGCAAATCAATAATCATGAGCGTGGGGGGGTGTATTTGTGAAATTACATCCGACAATTGGGTTACTGAAAATTGTCCGCTTGCAAGGGCTTGTAATTTATTAAGACCTGCGCTGGAGACAGGTGTATTCGCAGGCAAAGGCTGTGTGCTGCTGCGAAAACGAATGGGCAGGGTGTGGGTATCAGCCGCATCCAGCACCAAAACAGGATAAGTAAAATCTGCCCAAGCGAGAGGCGCAATTAACAAAAGAGCAAAACAAAACCACTTCTTTAGAGGGGACGGAATTAACATAAGGGATGCATCCATGCAGGTTCTCATCGAGGCATACTAGCGTTTCGTAGAAAAGGCGTCAAACTTTATCGATGGTAGGGATGTTGGGTGATCAGTGTATAAGTACGATACAGTTGCTCAGCAAGTAATACGCGCACCAAAGGATGGGGAAGCGTTAGAGGAGAGAGTGACCATTTGATGTGTGATTTTTTAAGACAACCCTCTGACAGTCCTTCGGGGCCTCCCACTAAAAAACAAATCTGAGGGTGGGTCATTCGCCATTCTCTTAATTTTTCAGTGAGTTGCAGGGTATCCCAGGCTTGTCCTTGAATGGCTAAAGCAACCACAAGACTGTGATGCGGAATGGCTTTCAGTATTTTTTCTTCTTCTTGCTGCAAAACACGACGAACATCTCGGTTTTTGCCACGTTGCGCAGGTTCAACTTCGACCAGCTGAAGGTTAAAATCAGGCGGCAAACGTTTCACATAATCTTGGTAAGCTTGCGTGACCCAGTCAGGCATTTTTTTTCCTACCGCGATGAGATGCATTTTCATGGCTTTAATAAACTCACTTTTCCTGAGGAAAAGGTAAGCAATGTGTTTGCTTCTGTTTGAATAATCAAATGACCTTTCTCGTTCACACCTTGCGCTATTCCTCTTATTGATTTGTTTGCTATCTCCATCTTTATTTTTTTATGATACAGATAATCCCAGCGAGGCCATTGTGCTAAAAAATCAGAAAATCCTTGTTCTTCAAAACGCTGCAAATCGGGTATAAATTGTTTGATCAGAGAGACAAGCAAACAGTTTCTATCCAGCGTGTGACCTAAAATTTGTTTTAAAGAAACCCAAGGAAGGGAGGGGGGCGCATGATCCTGCGCCAACATGTTGACATTCAATCCTAAACCAACAACGACATTATTTTTTTCTGCTAGTTCTGTGTTGGTTTCAATGAGAATGCCTGCTAATTTTTTTTCTTGCCAATAAAGATCATTGGGCCACTTAATTTTAATGTCACGCTTAATACCTAAATTTGTTAAAGTATGGATAACAGACAATCCTATAGCTAAGCTCAAGCCTTCCAATTGTGAAATGGTTTTTTTCATCGGCCAAAGCAAGGATAAATATAAATTGACGCCAGGAGGTGAAAACCATGTTTTGCCTAAACGTCCTCGCCCAGCGGTTTGTTGTTCTGCCACGCAAAGCTGAGGAGACAGGGAGGCTTTTTTTAAATACTCATTGGTAGAAGGTATGGAATCAAAAACAGAAAGCGTCAGAGGTGCCAGTGCGTTTTCAAGAAAAGGAAGGTCCAGGTGGCTCACAAACACGTTCCTTCAACAAACAAGTGCCGTCGAGCATTAAAAACAACAGACCAAGGCAACGCAGTCTTGCCAGGAAATTGTACTATCTCAGGCGAAAAAATACCTTCTGCGCAGGCAATATAAAGATGCTTGGGGGTGACTTCCAGCAAGGTACCCGGTTGAGATGAAACGGTGGCAGGCAGCGCGCGTGCTTGCCACACACGCACACTTTCACCGCTTGCAATAAGAGGAAAATGTGCAATTGGCCAAGGATTAAAGGCCCTTACTTTTCTTTCTAGCTGTGCGGCCGTTTGTGTCCATTGAAGCCGCGCATCCTCTTTGGTGATTTTGCTCGCATGCGTGGCTTTTGTCGGATCTTGTGCCACACCCGGAAGCGAACTCTTTTCTTGTAAATTTTCTAATGTTTTTATTAAGACCTCTGCGCCCAGGTGAGCCAAGCGATTTTGTAAAGTGCCACTGGTATCCTCGGGAGAAATAGGACAGCTTCGAGTCAATATCATGTCACCTGTGTCCAAGCCTTTATCCATTTTCATGATGGTTACCCCTGTTTCTTGATCACCCGCTAAAATGGCGTAAGAAATAGGCGCAGCACCACGCCAACGAGGTAAAAGAGAAGCATGAACATTGATGCAACCATGAAGAGGGAGGGTTAGCACGGCCTCAGGTAATAAAAGACCATAAGCAATGACTACCATGACATCCGCTTGTTGCTGTTTAAGGAGGGCTTGAATATCAGGAGATTTTAAAGAGGAAGGTTGCAGAATAGGTAATCCGTGTTTTAGCGCAAGTGATTTAACCGGGCTAAATTGCACTTTCTGGCCGCGACCAGTAGGGCGATCAGGTTGTGTGAGCACCAGTTTGATGCTGTGACCTGCCCCAAGCAGAGCCTCAAGTGTAGGAACAGAAAAAGCAGGCGTACCCGCAAAAATAATCTTCATGGTTCGCTCACTTTAAATAGTGCGACGTTTTAATTTTTCCATTTTCTTAATGGCCCGTTCTTTCTTTAGAGGTGATAAATAATCAATAAACAAGGTTCCATTGAGGTGATCGATTTCATGCTGAATACAAATAGCCAACAATCCCTCTGCCTTCAACGTAAAGGTTTCACCTTCTTTATTGAGTGCGCGCACGGTAAGGTGTGCTGCGCGACATACTTTTTCATATACCCAAGGAACAGAAAGACAGCCTTCTTCAGAAATTTCTTCCCCTTGTTTATCTAAAATTTCTGGATTAATAAAATGCAGGGGAGGGTGGGAAGTAGATTGCACATCCATCACAATAACGCGCTGATGGACATTAACTTGGGTGGCAGCCAAACCGATACCTTTACCGTGATACATCGTTTCAAACATATCGTCGACGAGTCGTTGGATGTCAGTTGTGACTTTTTCAACAGGGCGGGCTATCGTTTTTAATCGGCTGTCGGGATAGTGTAAAACGGGTAGAATGGCCATATTGCCTCGTTCATGACAGGGCTGCGCATGAAACGCACAACCTTGTATAAGAAATAGATTACTGGGAATAATATGGAAAATAGCTGTCCTGATCAACTCGAACGCACCCAAGCTTTATCTTTAAAGGATTCTTTTATCGTTCAGGCGCCCGCAGGCTCGGGAAAAACAGAGCTTTTAATCCAGCGTTACCTTGCCTTATTGGGGCAAACCTCCGCTGCACCTGAAGAAATAGTCGCGATCACATTTACGCGTAAAGCCGCGCTAGAAATGCGGCATCGTGTGCTCGAAGCTTTGATGTTAGCCCAACACCCTTTATCGCAAACACAAGCTCATCGTGCCACCACTTGGAATTTGGCGCAGGCTGTTCTTGCGCGCGATCAAAAAGAAAATTGGCAACTGATCCAAAACTCACATCGTTTACGTATTTTAACTATCGACGCTCTTTGCTCGAGCCTTGTTAGGCAAGCCCCCTTTAAAACTTTATTAAGTGAGCAACTCGAGATTATCGAAAGTCATGATGATGAAGTTTATCAAACAGCGGTTCGTCATTTATTTGATGATCTTCAGGAAGAGCTACCTTGGGCTCCTTCGCTCAAAAAATTGTTATTACATTTAGATAATAATTATCAGTTGGTAGAAAATTTATTGATTGATTTATTAAAAAAACGAGATCAATGGTTAATTCACTTGGGTGTAGGTCAAACTAATTTATCTTTCTTGCGAAGTATGTTAGAAAAAAATTTAAAAAACACAATAGAAGAAGCGATTGAAACACTTTCTTATTCAATACCTCATGAATATGAAATGGATTTGGCGCAACTCACTCATTTTTCTGCTAAAAATCTCGATAAAACTCATCCGCTGAATGTGGCATCTGAATTTGAATTTTTACCTCCTGCCACCTTTGAATACAGTGATTATTGGCGTGCCTTGCCTACTTTTTTACTCACGAAAGAAGGAGAATTTAGAAAAACAGTCGATGTAAGGAACGGCTTCCCCAGTGCCAGTCGTTTGCCTGACAAAGAGGTATATCAAGAAATAAAGAAAAAAATGTTATTTTTATTGTCTGAATTTTCTAAAAATGATGCATTAAAGTCCCAACTTCAATTGGTGGGATGTTTGCCGACCCCCACTTACTCTGATGAACAATGGGAAGTGTTAACACATATCTTGGCTATTTTGCCTGTCTTGGTCGCTCATCTAAAAATACAATTTCAACAAATTTCTGCCATTGATTATGTAGAAATAATGTTAAAATCGCTGGAAGCACTTGGAGAAGAGGAATTACCCACGCAATTGGCTTTGAATTTGGATTATAAAATTCAACATATTCTCGTCGATGAATTTCAAGATACTTCTTTTTCTCAGTTTCATTTACTTGAAAAACTCACCTTAGGCTGGCAGGCCCAAGAGGGACGGACTTTGTTTTTGGTGGGCGATCCCATGCAATCGATTTATCGTTTTAGAAAAGCAGAAGTAGGCTTGTTTGTTAGGGCGGCAGAACAAGGAATTGGCGGTATGTTTTTGAAGCCTCTTACCCTCAGGGCTAATTTTCGTTCTTGTGAAAATGTTATTTCATGGATAAATCGTGCTTTTTCAGACATTTTTCCTAAAAAAAATGATATTTTTTTGGGTTCTATTACATATACTCAATCCATATCAACGCTATTATCCGCTGAATCTTCGCCCGTTTCTTATTTTGTAGGGAACAGTGAAGAAGAAGAGTCTGAAAAAATAGGGAATGTTATTTCTGATTTATTATCTCGAAATTCCAATCAAAACATTGCTATTTTGGTTAGAAGTCGTCAGCATCTTACCAAAATTATTCCCGTCTTAAAGAGGAATAACATTCCGTTCAAAGCCAGTGAAATTTCATCTATTGCAAAAAGTGCAGTGATACAAGATCTGGTTTCTCTAACGCAGGCACTTCACTACTTAACCGATCGTGTTTCCTGGTTCGCTTTGCTCAGAGCACCCTGGTGTGGCTTAACTCTAGCCGATTTGACCATCATTGCCGAATCGGGTGAACTTGTTTTTGATGTTTTAAAAAAAACAGATTCTTTAAATCTCAGTGAAAAAGGAAAAAAATCATTATCCTATTTTTTTCCTATTATTGAAAAATCAGTTAATGAAAGACAAACTGAACCCTTGTCTGTCTATATTGAAAAAACATGGCGCGCCCTCAAAGGTTATATCTCCGTTGAAAATGAAGAAACAGAAATGCAAGTGTCTTTATTTTTTGATTACCTCAATCAATTAGACGAGGGAGGTGAAATTAAAAACAGAGAAAAACTTAAATCTTCACTGGAAAATTTGTTTATTCATGAGAAAAATACATCAAAAAATGCAGTAGAAATCATGACGATCCATAAAGCAAAAGGTTTAGAGTTTGATTTCGTTATTTTGCCTTCACTGCATGCTACAACGGTATATGATTCGCATTCTCTTTTTTTATGGACAGAACGCCCCAGAAAAACAAGTGGAGAGGATTTGTTGATGGCACCACTTAAATCAGTTGAATCAGCCCAGCATGATCCTATTTATGCTTATTTACGTCACATTGAAAATGAAAAATTAAAAAATGAATTGGGCCGCCTGCTTTATGTGGCAACAACACGTGCAAAAAAGGCCTTGTTTTTAAGCTGGATTATGCCAGAAGAAGAGAAAAGAAAAGAAGATTGGTTGCCTCCTTTGGGGAGTTTTCTTGGATTACTGTGGCCTTCTATCAAAGATGAATCATATAAATACGTCTCTCCTTATGATTCAAAAAATAATGTTTTTGAAAAGACAACCATCATTGAAAAAAAATTCCGTCGATATTCCCCTGTTTTTATAAAAGAGGCCGAATCTGACCCCCTCAAGGGTCGTCATTGCGAGGACGGCACAATCGGACGAAGCAATCCATGCCTCTGCCCCCCTGGGGCCGTCATTGCGAGGACGGTGCAGCCGGACGAAGCAATCCATGCTGATGAAGAAAACTTAATTAAAAAAAGAATGAATCGAAACGTTGGTATATTGGTTCATCGCATTTTTAACCAGATATGTCATGGTAATATTGAGGTGAGTAACAAAGAAAACATATTAAAAAACAGGGAAAAGTGGACAATCATATTAAAAGGTTTGGGCACACCCTCGCAACTCATTGAGCGCTCACTTGAGCTTATCGAGGGCGCCGTGATACGGACTTGGCGAGATAAAAAGGGAAGGGAGCTCTTATCCCCACAAAAAAATTCTCGTGTTAATTGCCCTGTTACTTTTTTAAAAAATAAAAAAGCCTCACAAGTGGTCATTGATCGTATTTTCAGAGATTCATTAAATCGTCCCTGGATTATTCTATTTAAAATGGTAGACGAAGCTATTGAACATGCTAATTTATTTACTCCCTTAATAGAAAGCGCAAAAATTCTTTTTCCCAACACGCAAGAATCTGTTCATTTGGGCATCTATTTTCCCCAGCAAACTGTTTTTTTTGAGAAAATATTTCGACACGCCTTGGTTGTCACTGCCAGCGATTGACTATGGGGGTAGGGATGTTTATTATAGCACCCGGTGCTATAATAAATAAAGGGACATACATGCGTGTATTTAAAACTAAAACTTTTGCCAAATGGGCCAGGAAGGAAGCTATAACAGATAAAGTTTTGTTGAATGCTGTGCTTGAAATAGAGAATGGTTTGGTAGATGCCAAACTGGGAGGACATGTTTTTAAAAAACGTATACCAGCTCCTGGTCGTGGAAAAAGGGGCGGCGCTCGCAGTATTTTGGCTTATCAAACTCAAAATAAGGCCTTTTTTATAGTTGGATATTCAAAGAATGAAAAAATAAACTTAGATTATCATGATTTAAATATTGCTAAAGAATTTGCAAAAGAACTACTCAATGCTAGTTCTAGTGAAATCACTAAATTATTGAAAGAAGGTATAATAATTGAGGTGCGTTATGAAACGTAATAAATTACTAGAAGCCATTCATGAAACTGCTGAGGGCATGTATAAAGCAGGCGTTATGGATGAAAAAACCATGCGTAAATTTGATGTAATGTGTTTGCCATACATCAAAAATTACACTCCATCACAAATTAGAAATTTACGACGACGCCATAAGCTTAGTCAGGCTGTATTTGCAGCTTACTTAAATACAACACCATCAACCATTCAAAAATGGGAACAAGGTCAAAAAAAACCAAGTAATATTGCTTTTAAACTGCTTAATCTTATAGATAAACACGGAATTTCTCTATTAGCTGCCTAAGAATAATAAAATATTATTTATTTCTCACTAAGGAACTATGGGATTCATTGATCAATTCTCAGCAATTGTCGACATGGGGGTTCAGCACGCGGGTTTTGCGCTCCTTTGCGTGCTTTTTCTTTGGCTCGTCCACATTGTTAATTTTTTTCTAAAATATCGCCTTAATTATTTAGGCATTTACCCCAGACATATTTTCGGATTACCCGGTATTTTATTTTCACCCTTTTTACACGGTAATTTTGAACATCTTTTATTAAACTCCATTCCTGCTTTTTTTCTCATTGATCTTGTTTCAATTTACGGCATGTTTATTCTCATCACATTAACAATTTACATTATTTTGGCGAGCGGCTTATTAATATGGTTATTTGGACGGCCTGCCATACATGTGGGTGCCAGCGGCGTTATGCTGGGTTATTGGGGGTTTTTGTTGCTGAGTTCTTATCATAACGGAAGTGCTATGGCGATTATTTTGGCCCTTATATGCCTCTATTATCTAGGTAGCATGGCCTTAAGTTTATTACCCCTGGAGAAGGGTGCCTCATGGGAAGCGCATGTATTTGGTTTTGCCTCAGGTGTTTCCTATGTTTACTTGCTTCCGTATCTACCCGTCGATCGTATTAACGCCTTTTTTCCTGCAGATTGGACGATGAGTTAATTGTTTTTTGGA
>JACREE010000049.1 GCA_016218405.1 Gammaproteobacteria bacterium | reverse complement strand
GATGGCATCCCAATAAGAGAGAAGTACGCTCAGATCCCATTCAAGTTCTTCCTGATTTTTGCCCACCCCGGCTGTGCGGATGATCACGCCCATGTCAGGTGGAATGTTGAGGTTGGAAAGTAGGCCTTTAAGTTCGCTGCGATCATCGCCATCAATGCGGCGTGAAATACCGCCCGCGCCTGGATTATTAGGCATCAAAACTAAGTAGCAACCTGCTAAGCTGATAAAGGTTGTCAGTGCAGCACCTTTATTTCCTCTTTCCTCTTTATCAATTTGGACCATGACTTCTTGGCCTTCTTTGATGAGGTCACGGATATTGATGCGTGCCAACTCTTCATCAGAAACAGCCACGCTGAAATATTCTCGTGCAATTTCTTTGAGTGGTAAAAAGCCATGGCGGTCTGTGCCCATATCAACAAATGCAGCTTGTAAGCTGTGTTGTATTTTGTCGATACGACCTTTGTAAATACTGGATTTTTGGGGGGATTGTAGTTCTCGTCGACCGTAGCGTTCAATGTCTACGTCGTACAACACTTGTCCATTTACTTGTGCAACACGCAACTCTTCCTGTTGAGTAGCGTTGATCAACATTCTTTTCATGGTTATCCAAATTTGTTCAGCTTAGCTAGTATCGGAAGGCCTTTGGGAGGGCAGATAATTCTCAATACTTTGTGCCGTCACTCATGTCCTTCGCCCCTTTTGGCAAGCATGTTCACTTCGCATTTAAGTTGCGAGGGGTCTCGAGGCAAAATTTTTTTGGAACTAGCTTAAGCGAGTTAATTTTTTCACTTACTTGTTTAAAAAATAAGTGGCCGTACGTAATATTATCCCCTGACCCTTTAGGGGCGGAGGGGTATACCGCTCGCATCTTCAGGCGCGATAGGTATAATCATAAGGATTTTAAATATCCTCAATACTCATAAGTATTTGATGATTATAGCGATATGCATGGCAAAGGGCAATTAATAGCGAGCCTCTCTGGAGTTTTTAATGAATAAACTGAGTAAAACCAACAAGATTGATGTGAGCAAAAAAAAGACAGAGGTTGTCTATATCAAAATAGAGGAGGGGGGGCAGAGGATAGATAACTTTTTGATGACCCATTTAAAGGATATCCCTAAAAGCCATGTTTATCGTTTGCTCAGAAAAGGGGAGATACGGGTCAATAAAAAACGTATTAAACCAGAATATCGTCTCCAGACGGATGATTTATTACGTCTTCCTCCCTTGATGCGTGCAGAACGTAAAGAAAAACGGGCGCCTGACCGCCTCTGTGATTTAATTAACCAGCAAGTTATTTATGAAGACAAGGCCTTTTTGGTGGTGAATAAACCTCCTGGTGTGGCGGTGCATGGGGGGAGTGGTATCAATTTTGGTGTGATTGAAGCCCTAAGGCAGGCACGACCTACAGAAAAATACATAGAATTAGCACATCGTTTAGATAGAGAAACCTCGGGTTGTCTCTTATTGGTAAAAAAACCGAGTATTCTCAAGGAAGTGCATCAGCTTTTGAGGGAAGGAAAGGTTGATAAACGTTACCTGGCTTTGTTGCAGGGGAAGGTGCCTTTTAAAAAAGAAAAGCGAATCAACGCCCCTCTCAAGAAGTTTGAATTAGCGGGAGGTGAGCGTGTGGTGCGCAGTCAAGCGGATGGTAAACCTTCTGAAACCATATTTACTTTGCTTGATACATTTGGAAAATTAGCAAGTTTGGTGGAAGCGAAACCGATCACAGGTCGGACACATCAAATTCGGGTGCATGCGCTGTTGATGGGGTATCCGATTGCAGGTGATGATAAGTACGGAGAAAAAATATTTAATAAAAGTATGCAAGTCTATGGCTTAAAACGATTGTTTTTGCATTCGCACCATTTGGAATTTACCTTACCTAGCACGGGAAAGCATTTTAAATTTGAAGCACCCCTGGCTTCAGATTTAGAGAAGGTGCGTTCGGCTTGTCAGGTGATGGATTAGAGTGTAGTTAGCATCTGGAAAAGTGAGGGTGAGAAGCTTATCAATGTTCACCCAGTCAAATTCTTGTCCTTCTGCGCCATGAGGTTCGCCTTCAAATGCATCGATTGACCAAGCGGACATATTGATGATGCGGGCAGGGTAGGTGTGTTCAAATTGCAAAAGTGGGCGCGCCGCATGGACTTGAATGCCCACTTCTTCTTGAAGTTCTCTTACGAGGGCTTCATAAGCAGATTCGCCTGGTTCAATTTTGCCGCCTGGAAATTCCCAAACACCACTGAAGGGCACGTGCGGTGGCCGCAAGGCTACAAAATATAATCCTTCTGGGTTTTGAATGACACCGGACACGACATGGAGAATCGGTAGATTATCTGCACTCATAATTGCCCGTGACAGTGTTTGTATTTTTTGCCTGAGCCGCAAGGACAGAGATCATTTCGTCCGACTTTATTTTCTTTTCTGACAAAAGGTAGAACTTGTCCGTTAGCAACGGTCGCTGCATTTTTTTCATTTTCGAGTGTTTGTGGATGCTGAAATTGCACATCATGAGAGAAAACTTGGCGTCGTTGCTCTTCCACTATTTCCACGTCATGTTGGTTTTGGACTTGTACAGTGCTTAGAAAGCGAATGACATCGTATTTGAGATTATCGAGCATGCGACAAAACAATCCAAATGCTTCCTTTTTATATTCTTGTTTTGGGTTTTTTTGAGCATAGCCGCGCAAATGAATGCCTTGTCTTAAATAATCCATCGCAGCCAAATGTTCTTTCCAGTGTGTATCCAGGTTTTGCAGCATGATGGATTTTTCGAATTGGCGCATCACGGTTGAACCTGCTTGCGTTTCTTTACCTGCATACACTTCTTCCAATTGCTTTAAGATGCGGTGACGTAAGGCTTCCTCATCCAGTTGAGATTCGGCATCTAGCCATTGTTGTATAGGGCAAGATAAACCAAAGTCACGCGCAAGATGTGCTTCAAGCTCAGGGATAGTCCATTGCTCTTCCAAACTATCAGGTGGAATATAAAGATTGATGGCATCTTCAACGACATCTTGGCGAATGACGCGAATATTGTCAGAAATGTCGTCTGCAGCCATGAGTTCTGCGCGTTGAGCGTAGATCACTTTACGTTGGTCGTTGGCGATGTCGTCAAATTCGAGTAATTGCTTTCTGATGTCAAAGTTACGACCTTCTACTTTACGTTGTGCTGTTTCAATGGCGCGTGTGACTAACGGTGATTCAATGACATCGCCTTGTTTCATGCCCATGCGCTGCATCAAGGAGGCAATACGATCAGAGGCAAAAATACGCATCAAGTTATCTTGCAAAGAGAGATAAAAACGACTTTTGCCTGGATCGCCTTGTCGTCCTGATCGGCCCCGCAATTGATTATCAATTCGACGTGACTCATGGCGCTCAGTGCCGATGATGTAAAGTCCGCCTGCGGTAATGACCTCATCATGCCTTTTTTTCCATTCGGTTTTTGCCTGTTCTTTTTCTTGAGCGGAGAGATCAGACAGCGGTGCTGTTAAGGTTTCTTCCCATTTTCCGCCCAATACAATATCAGTTCCTCGACCTGCCATATTAGTTGCAATGGTTACCGCGCCCGGTCGACCCGCTTCTGCGATGATGCGCGCTTCTTTTTCATGGAATTTTGCATTTAATACTTGGTGAGAAATGCCTGCATTTTGTAAGAGATGCGAAAGATGTTCTGAGGTTTCAATGGAGGCTGTGCCCACTAATACAGGCTGTCGTTGTTTCACACAAGCACGGATATCTTCAATGATGGCTGCAAATTTTTCTTCAATGGAGAGATAAACCATGTCAGGTAGATCATGGCGTCGCATGGGTTGATTGGTGGGAATCACCACGACTTCCAAGCCGTAGATTTGTTGAAATTCATAGGCTTCTGTGTCGGCGGTACCCGTCATGCCACCTAGTTTAGTGTAGAGGCGGAAGTAATTTTGAAAAGTAATAGAAGCAAGGGTTTGATTTTCATGCTGGATAGCGGTGTTTTCTTTTGCTTCAACAGCTTGATGTAACCCATCTGACCAACGACGACCAGGTAGCACACGTCCTGTGTGTTCATCCACAATTAAGACTTGGTTGTTTTGGACAATGTAATCAACGTCGCGTTGGAAAAGGGTGTGAGCACGCAAAGCGGCGTTTAAGTGGTGCATCAACATGATGTTGTTTGTGCTGTAGAGGCTCTCGTTTTCTGGCAACAAACCATTTTCTACCATCAATTTTTCAATGCATTGATGGCCTTCTTCCGTAAAGTGAACTTGTTTGGCTTTTTCATCCAAGGAATAATCACCCGCACCCTGCGCAGAAGTTTGTTTTTTGAGTTTAGGAATCAGAGCGTTTACTTTAATGTAAAGTTCAGAGCTGTCTTCTGCGGCACCCGAGATAATGAGAGGGGTGCGCGCTTCATCAATTAAAATGGAATCCACTTCGTCAACAATGGCAAAAGAAAGTTTCCGCTGAACTTTATCAGCAGAGGTAAAAGCCATGTTGTCGCGCAAGTAGTCAAAGCCAAATTCATTGTTAGTGCCGTAGGTAATGTCGGCTTGGTAGGCGCCGCGTTTTTCAATCGCGCTCATTGAACTTAAGTTTACGCCAACGGTGAGCCCCAATGCCGCATAAATGGGCCCCATCCATTCTGCGTCACGTTTGGCAAGATAGTCATTGACCGTGACTAAATGGACGCCTTCCTCTTTGAGTGCATTTAGATAAGCGGGCAGAGTGGCAACCAAGGTTTTGCCTTCACCTGTGCGCATTTCAGCAATTTTGCCTTCGTGGAGTGTGATGCCACCTATGAGCTGTACATCAAAATGGCGCAAGCCGAGTGTGCGTCGGCTGGCTTCACGTACGGTAGCAAATGCCTCAGGTAGCAGATTATCTAGGGGTTCTCCACTTTTAAGACGTTCCTTGAAAGCCTGGGTTTGAGCCAATAACTGGTCATCTGATAGGGTTTGTAAGTGCGCTTCAAAACCATTAATCTGGGAAACAGTGCTGCTTAAACGGCGCAATACACGTTCATTTCTGTTGCCAAAAAGTTTGCTCACTAGACTAATCATATTTACTTTTTCGTTCCTTTGTTTGAAAAGGCTAAATTACAATAACAGCGAGAGTTGGTTTGTGCTGTTATTAAATTGGTATAACCCGTGCTTCAGGTAAGGGAGGTATACTAGCAGACTCAGGCTCATTTCGTAAACGCAAGATGCTATTTTAGCGGTCTCAAAATCGATAGAATGCTGGACACTCTCGTTGCTTCCGGTTAACATTCCCGGCTTTATGAGATAAGGAGAAATGAAGTATGGCTGTCCAGAAATCACGAAAATCACGTGCCCGTCGTGGGAACCGTCGTGCCCATGATGCGTTAACCGCGCCTGCTGTGTCCATTGAGCCAACCACAGGTGAGCCGCATCGTCGCCACCACGTGAGTGCAAGAGGGTTTTATAAGGGCCAGAAAGTGGTAACTAAGACTGAACGTGTCAGAAAGGGTGAGGATAATTAATTCATGTTAATTACCATTGCATTGGATGCAATGGGGGGTGACCATGGCCCCTCAGAGATTGTGCCGGCTGCGCTCTACATGTTGAAAAGGCAGGAAAATTTAGCCCTCATTTTGGTGGGTGATCAAGCTACGATAGAGCGAGAATTAAAAGAACATGGGCAGACAGCGACGCAAACAGACCGTTTGAGTATTCACCATGCCTCTGAAGTGATTGCCATGGATGAGCCACCCGCCTCTGCTTTGCGTAATAAAAAAGATGCCTCCATGCGAGTGGCGATTAATTTGGTTAAGGAAGGGCGTGCTGCAGCCTGGGTGAGTGCAGGGAATACAGGCGCGCTGATGGCCATTGCCCGTTTTGTTTTAAAAACCCTAGAAGGGATTGATCGTCCGGCCATCATTGGTTTGTTGCCCACGGTTGACTCGCAGGCACGTGTGCGCATGTTAGATTTGGGAGCGAATGTTGATTCCACAGTAGACCATCTGTTCCAGTTTGCAGTGATGGGTGGGGTGGTGTCTGAAGCGGTAGATGGTATCTCCCGACCTAAAATAGCCGTGTTGAGCAATGGTAAAGAAGAAATAAAAGGGAATGAACTAGTAAAAGAAGTGGCAAAGCGTCTGGCTGCCACGCCCCAACTCCACTACGTAGGTTATGTGGAAGCAGATGAAATTTTCTCTGGGCAAGTGGACGTGGTGATTTGTGATGGCTTTGTGGGAAATGTGGCCTTAAAAGCGTGTGAAGGTGTGGCTAAGTTTATCGCGAGTTCGATGAAGCAGGAATTTCAGCGCAATCTGCTGACTAAGCTGGCGGGTGCGGTGGCTTATCCTGTTTTGCGTTCATTGGTGCGTCGCATTGATCCTGCACGATACAATGGGGCGACGTTAATTGGTCTGCAAGGTATCGTGGTGAAAAGCCATGGTTCCGCTAAAGCCATGAGTTTTGCTAATGCTATTCATGAAGCTATGGTTGAAGTACGAAAAGAAGTGCCACAGCGTATCTGTAAACAGGTGGCCCAATTTTTTCAAACGAGGTGATAATGCAATCCAACGAGGCAGTCTATGCACGTATCGCAGGTACAGGTAGCTATCTTCCTCGAAAAATTTTAACTAATGATGATATTGCTCAACTTGTTGATACAAGTGATGAGTGGATTTACACCCGAACAGGTATTCACCAGCGTCATATTTCTGAAAAAGATGAAACCAGTGGAATGATGGCAGAACAAGCGGCGCGTCAAGCCTTAGACGTGGCGGCTCTGGATGCTTCACAGCTCGATATGATTATTGTGGCGACCTGCACCCCCGATCTTGTTATTCCAAGTACAGCCTGTTTGTTGCAAGCACGCTTAGGTGTGCGTGGATGCATTGCATTTGATGTGTCGGCGGCTTGCGCAGGATTTAATTATGGTTTGGCGATTGCCGACCAATTCATACGAAATAAAATGATTCGGCATGCACTGGTAGTGGGTTCAGAAGTGATGTCGAGTTTGTTGGATTGGACAGACAGATCAACGTGTATTTTGTTTGGTGAT
>JACREE010000050.1 GCA_016218405.1 Gammaproteobacteria bacterium | reverse complement strand
GAAGCTTTCAATACTAACCCCGACAACTTCTCTAGCGTACTATCTCAATACTCTCAAAGTAATTGCTCAGGTTCATATCCTCACGAATACAAATGCCCACAATTATTTCCTTCGTCTTCTCAGTTTTTAAAGAACATTCTCTCCTAACGAGAGAGGGAGCATTCTACTCCCTATTTAATCAATGTCAACAAGTTTTTTCTATAAAAATAAGGCTTTTTTTAGGCCTATTCGAACTTTCTCATCAACACAGGGCGCGCAGTTTAGCGCTCTGCCTTAGCTCATGTCAACCGTCTTTTTCACAATGTTATCGATTTCTTTTATCGTCTCTAACATTGATTTTATTTTTGCCAATGGCCAAGAGTTAGGGCCATCTGAAAGTGCTTTTTCTGGATTGGGATGGGTCTCAACAAATAGACCGCTGATGCCTGCCGCCACAGCGGCACGCGCCAACACGGGTATCATCTTACGATCTCCTCCCGATGCATTGCCCAAACCGCCTGGCAGCTGCACCGAATGCGTTGCATCAAAAACCACAGGACAACCTGTTTGACGCATGATGGCAAGCGATCGCATATCAGAAACAAGGTTATTATATCCAAATGAAAACCCACGCTCACACACGAGAATCTGTTCATTTCCACTCGAGCGTGCTTTTTCCACGACTTGAGTCATCTCCCAAGGAGAAAGAAATTGTCCTTTTTTGATGTTAACGGGTCGACCCTGCGCCATCACGTTCAAGATAAAATTAGTTTGTCGGCACAAAAAAGCGGGGGTTTGAAGCACATCCACCACGGAAGCCACTTCTGAAAGGGGGGTATCTTCATGCACGTCCGTTAGAACAGGTAAATTAAACGTATCTTTGACTACCTGCAAAATACGCAACCCCTCTTCTAAACCTAAACCCCGAAAACTTTTTGCTGATGAACGGTTCGCTTTGTCAAAAGACGATTTATAAATAAAGGGAATAGCCAAGGATTGACACACTTCTTTAAGGTAGCCAGCCGTTTCAATCGCCAATGCCTCGCTCTCGATCACACAAGGCCCTGCAATCAAAAAAAGCGGATGCTGTGCGCCTATTTCAAAATGACATAATTTCATTATTTTTCCTCTAGAGCTTGGGTGGGCACAGTATAAGGTTCATTCATGGATTTGGCGACCGCAGCACACGTAATTTTACCTTTACAAACATTCAATCCATTCAAAAAATGAGGATTGTCTAACAATGCTTTTTTACAACCTTGCTCTGCTAAAGCCAGCACAAAGGGTAAGGTCACGTTATTAAGCGCAAAGGTTGCAGTTCGCGCAACAGCACCCGGCATGTTGGTGACGCAGTAGTGCACCACGCCCTCTTCTATGTATGTTGGCTGGGCATGCGTCGTGGGACGACTTGTTTCAAAGCAGCCCCCTTGATCAATCGCAATATCCACTATCACCGAACCAGGACGCATTTTAGCCACCATTGCTCGACTCACCAACCTGGGCGCCGCCTCACCCGGCACCAGCACCGTACCTACCACCAGATCCGCATTTAACACCTGTGTTTCGATAGCATCTCGAGTCGCATAAAGTGTATGTAATTGAGAACCAAATTGAAGGTCCAATTCTTGTAAGCGCCGGGGTGATTTATCAATAACCGTGACATTGGCACCCACCCCTATCGCCACACGCACAGCTTCTGTTCCTGCTGTGCCTCCCCCCAACACAACCACGTTGGCAGACATCACACCCGGCACACCGCCTAATAAAATACCACGTCCACCTTGAGATTTTTCCAAACAATGCGCACCCGCTTGAATGGCCATGCGCCCTGCCACCTCACTCATGGGGGACAACAAAGGAAGGCGATTAAATGCATCAGTTATAGTTTCATAGGCGATAGCGATACAGTGAGACGTTTGTAATAAACGCGTTAAAGCATGATTTGCTGCAAGATGAAGGTACGTAAAAATAATTTGATTTGGTCTCAACCATTTGCATTCTTGCGACTGCGGTTCTTTTACTTTAACAATCAGATCGGCTGATGTAAAAATTTCTTGTGGGGTATTTAGCAATTGCGCCCCAACAGCTTCATAAGCGTGATCAGGAATTCCAATACCCGCGCCCGCGCCGACTTCCACACACACTTTGTGTCCATGATGCACCAGTTCTCTTACACTGGAGGGCACAAGACTCACACGATCTTCCTGAACTTTTACTTCTTTTGGTACGCCAATGATCATGAACTCAGTCCTTGTCTAATTCAGCAATAAGTTGGGGCACAATTTCAAATAAATCACCCACCAATCCATAATCTGCACCTTGAAAAATAGGTGCATCGGGATCTTTGTTAATGGCTACCACCACTTTACTGTTTTTCATGCCTGCTAAATGTTGGATAGCCCCTGATATGCCCACTGCAATATACAAATCAGGCGCAACCACCTTACCGGTTTGACCAATTTGAAAATCATTTGAAATAAAACCCGCATCTACTGCGGCTCGCGAGGCACCCACTGCTGCCCCTAATTTATCTGCTAACTGTTCAATTAATTTAAAATTTTCTTTATTTTGTAACCCACGCCCACCCGCAATAATTGTGCGAGCACTTTGCAATTCAGGTCTTGAGTAAACTGTTAATTCATGATCAATAAACTGCGCGCGCCGTTCATGCACGATCGGATCTGCTATTTTCTCAACAGGCACCGCTTCACCTTGCATGGACATAGGAGAAAAAGAAGAAGGGCGTAAGGTTAAAAATTTAATTTTTTCTTTTAGCCTGACTGTTTCTAGAACGTTCCCCGCATAAATAGGACGCGTAAAAAGATCAGCCTCATGGATATGAAGCACATCAGATAACATAGATAACCCTAAGATCGCTGCTGCACGAGGTAATATATTTTTCCCAAAAGTGCTGGCGGGTGCTAATACATAATCATATTCGGGTGCCAACTTAACAATAAGCGCAGCCAAATCTTCAGCTAAAGGTGTTTGATAATCCGGTGAATCAAGCAAAATTACTTTTTCTATTTTTTCATTTTTTTTAAAAAAAGCAGTCAGTGGTTCACATTGAGAACCTGCTATCAGAACAGTGATAATCGAGGGCAATAACATTGCCGCTGATAGCATTGAAAAAGTCGACGCATTTAAACTTTCGTTATTATGCTCAACAATGAGTAATGTTTTCATAATACTTTTGCCTCTGTTTTTAATTTTTCAATTAATTCAGCAACGGAATTAAGTTTCACACCACTTTTTCGAGCACGCGGCATTTCTACTTTAATCACCTCATAGTGAGGTGCCTCCATCACAACCTGTAATTGTTCTGGCGTCATGACAGACAATGGTTTTTGTTTTGCTTTCACGATATTAGGCAAGGTGGCGTAGCGAGGCGTGTTCAGTCGTAAATCACTTGTTAACACAGCAGGTAATTGTAAAGAAAGTGTTTCTAAACCGGTGTCAATTTCACGCTTGACCACCAATCTATCTGCTTCCATGGTCACGCGGGAAACAAACGTACCTTGCGGCCAATTTAACAAACCTGCCAACATTTGTCCTACTTGATTGTTATCAGAATCAATGGCTTGTTTCCCCAACATGATCAGTTGCGGTGAAAGTTGCCCTGCCAAAGCGGCTAACAATTTGGCCGTGATAAGCGGGTAAAGCCAAGCATCTGTTTGAATTAATATCGCACTGTCTGCGCCTAACGCTAAAGCATGGCGTAATGTTTCTTGTGATGCGACACTTCCTAAAGAAACTGCGATTACTTCTTGAATCTTTCCTTGTTCTCTTAAACGCAAGGCTTCTTCTAGCGCTATTTCGTCAAAAGGATTCATGACCATTTTAAGCGAGTTTAGGTCTACAGCGCTTCCATCTGGCTTGAGGTGAATTTTGACATAGGGATCAACAACTCGTTTAACAGCAACCAATGCTTTCATTTTTTTCTTCCTTCTAAAAAATCGTCATAATGATGACGAGTCTATCCATGAAGATCAAGGCGATCATCACCACTCATCAGATATTGAGGTATACTCAATGGAGGAAGGTTTCCTCTTGTGGCAGAAAGGATTTTATGCCCAACCCCGTTGCTGATAAAAAAGAAAACACACCTTCATCGGATAGCACCTTACATTTGGTGTGGAAGGCTCTTTTAGGTGGCCTTGTTGGCGCCTTATTGGGTACACTAATTTATCCCGATTTTGGCACGATCATTGGCGCGACTTTGGGCGTTATTTTAGGCGTCTCTCTTGGACATTTATTTTTAAAAATCGATATATTTCTTGATGAAAAAACAGACACCACATTAGCTGTTTCTGAAAGAGCTCGTGCATTTTTTGCCGATTTGGCGCAACCTATCCCAGAAAAAAAAATCAAGCTCCCTTTTTCGGATAAGAAAAAGTCAAAGCACTCGGACCATGAACAAGAATATGCATTACAATTATTCAACACAGCCATTACCTCAAGAGGAACGGGCGCTTTTCCAGGCAATCCCAACAAACCAAAACCACCACACGATACTTCTTCAGAACAATAGGGTCACAACATGAACAAATTTTTTCATCAAGCCTGTTATATTAATGGGAAATGGGTGAGTGCGGATAATCAAAAAACATTTGAAGTCTTTAATCCCTTCGATAAAACGTTATTAGGCACCGTACCTAGCCTAGGCGTAAAAGAAACACAAGCTGCGATTGATGCAGCACATCAAGCTTTTCCTGCTTGGAAAAATAAAATGGCAAAAGAACGCGCGGCCATTTTAGAAAAATGGTTTACGCTGATCATGCAGTCAGAAGAAGCGCTCGCTCAACTATTAACGTTAGAACAAGGTAAACCCATTAATGAAGCGCGGGGGGAAATTCGTTATGGCGCCAGCTTTATTCAGTGGTTTGCAGAAGAGGCGAAACGTGTTTACGGTGACATCATTCCTAACACGCTACCGCGTCAACGATTACTTGTTTTAAAACAACCCATTGGTGTGGTCGCCGCGATCACACCTTGGAATTTCCCTCATGCCATGATCACACGAAAATGCGCACCCGCACTTGCGGCAGGTTGCACCGTCGTATTAAAAGCCTCTTCTGAAACACCTTTTTCAGCTTTAGCCTTAGCAGATCTCGCGGGACAAGCAGGCATGCCACCCGGGGTATTAAATGTCATTACGGGTCCAGCAGCTCTGATCGGTGAGGAGCTGACGCGCCATCCTAATGTGAAGAAATTATCTTTCACGGGTTCCACACAAGTGGGCAGTTTATTGATGGCACAATGCGCGCGTAGCATCAAAAAAACGTCTTTAGAATTGGGGGGCAATGCACCCTTTATCGTATTTGATGATGCGGATTTAGATGCAGCAGCTGAAGGAGCCATGACCACTAAATTTAGGAACACAGGACAAACCTGTGTGTGCGCTAATCGACTGCTAGTGCACGATAAAATTTATGATGTTTTTGCTGAAAAGTTAGGTGTTGCCATTCAAAAACTAAAAGTAGGTAACGGCATGGATGAAACCTCACAACAGGGACCTCTCATCAATGAAAAAGCTGTTGAAAAAGTGGAATCACATATTCAAGATGCACTTGAAAAAGGGGCCAAACTTGCTTTAGGCGGGAAGCGACATGCTTTGGGTAGTACCTTCTTTGAACCCACTCTCCTTCTCAACGTATCAACAAAAATGAAAATCGCACAGGAAGAAACATTTGGCCCTGTCGCAGCTTTATTTCGATTTCATGATGATAAAGAAGCCTTGGACATTGCCAATAACACCGATTTCGGCCTAGCCTCGTATTTTTATACGCGTGACTTAGCACGCATTTTCAATGTGGCAGAAAATTTAGAATATGGCATGGTGGGTGTCAATGTTGGATTATTGTCTAATGAAGTGGCTCCTTTTGGTGGCGTGAAGCATTCGGGTATAGGGCGAGAAGGTTCAAAATATGGCATAGAAGATTATTTGGAAATAAAATACGTTTGCTTAGGTGGTTTGTCTGAGGGTGCAGAAAAATGACAAAAATTCGCGTGTTAATCAATGGCGCCTCAGGCAAGATGGGACAAGAGGCCGTTAAAGCGGTAGAAAGCGAAATTGATTTAGTGTTGGTAGGCGCATTAAATAGACAACACAAACTGGCTGATGAAATAAAACGTTCACAGGCGCAAGTTGTGCTTGATTTAACAAGCAACGAAGTTGTTTACAAAAATGCTCAAACCATCATTGAACACCATGTGCATCCTGTGATTGGTACCAGTGGATTGCTACCTGAACAAATTGCTTTATTACAACAACAGTGCAAGCAAAAAAAATTAGGGGGCATTATTGCACCTAATTTTTCAATCGGTGCCGTATTAATGATGTCGTTTGTAAAACAAGCGGCTGCTTTTTTTGATCATGCTGAGATCATTGAATTGCATCATCCACAAAAAAAAGATGCCCCTTCGGGTACGGCTATGAAAACGGCAGAATTAATGAATTTAAAAAAACCCACGCTTACTGATAGCGTAGAGACTTTAGCGGGTGCGCGAGGTGCCGAACATCGTCACGTGCGAATTCACTCCGTGCGCTTACCTGGCTTGCTCGCTCACCAAGAAGTGTTGCTCAGCGGAGAGCATGAGCTACTGACGATACGTCATGATAGTTTTAGCCGCGCCTCTTTCATGCCCGGGGTTATTTTATCAATTCGCAAGGTGATGGGGTTGTCTGAGTTGGTGTATGGGTTAGAGAATATTATGTGAGGTGGATTGCTTTTTGAGCGTTCAAGGTGTGAAGGTGGATTGCTTCGCTCCGCTCGCAATGACGGCCCAAAAGGCGGGAAGCAATGACGACCCAGAGGAAGTAAAGAAAACCATGACGGTCCAGACAGAAGAGGTAGAGAAAGCAATAACGACCAGAGGGATACCGTTTCATGATGCGAATTGATAAAACTCTCTATTGTCATTTTCATCATCTTTTTGAACACGTTGAGCAGGCGTATGATTAACTTGCTCACTCGACTGCTGTTCTATCTGCTCAATATCAAGATCTTTTTGTCTCG
>JACREE010000048.1 GCA_016218405.1 Gammaproteobacteria bacterium | reverse complement strand
CTGCTGCAAACCCCATCCTTAACCTATTTCTAGGCTTATACATTTTTTGGGCCGAATTATTGTAACGCACAACACTTTTTGGTACGTAAAAATGTATTAAACAACATTTTATGCTACAACACACCCATATATGACGCCCCAAAGGGTGGGGGCTGAGCTGTCGCCTTACTTTCCTCTTCGCATTTGTCGAACAACTCCGCCCAGGCGACCCTGACCGGCCGCAGGATGCGCTGCTGTGATTTGTTTTTTTTCTTCAAAACTTATTTTATCTTTTCCAAGCAGGGCTTTAGCTGCCTTTAGTTTTTCTTCACGAGAATAGGCGCCCGGGTATTTTTTTTCTGGACTAAAAAATCGATTTCGATAAGTACGTTTATCTAAATAACGTTCAATGTAATACTTTAATGCGTTGTATTTAAAAAATGCCACTTCATTTTCTTTCTTAACAACGCACCAAGCTTCAGCCATCTGCTTTATAAGCTCAAGAATAAGTTGATCATTTTCATCCAGAAATCGATTAAGCAAATCAAAATCTTCTTCACCACCTTGACCTGCCATTATTTTTTTTATATCAGGGCCACCGTGAAATACCTTATCTAACAGCGCGTTTGTCAATAATTCTATCCGGACTGCATCACCAAACTGCGCAGCCACCATCAGGGCTGTCCAATCATCCTTACCTCGCAAGCCAATCTCTGCCCCTGCAGCTATTAAAGCTTGTACGCTAGCCGCATCACCAGACTGCGCAGCCACCATCAGGGCTGTCCCACCATTCTCTTGTTGCGCGTCAACCTTTGCCCCTGCATCTATTAAAGCTTGTACGTTAGCCGCATCACTATACCGCGCAGCCACCATCAGGGCTGTCCCACCACCCTTACCTCGCAAGTCAATCTCTGCCCCTGCAGCTATTAAAGCTTGTACGCTAGCCGCATCACTATACCGCGCAGCCACCATCAGGACTGTTACACCATATTTATTTCGCAGGTTAAGGTTTGCCCCTGCAGCCATTAAAGCTTGTACCCCAGCCGCATTACCACACCGCACAGCCAACATCAGGGCTGTCGAATCAGCCTTGTCTGGCGCATTAACGTTGACACCATACGCTATCAAATTCCTTAGAACTTCATCATTCCCTAAGCTTGCAGCCTTCACCAAAGGCGCACCAAACCGCGTGCTTCTCTCAAGCTGCTCCGTTGCAACAGCCTCGGAAAGGTCTACCCAATACGATCTCACCACCTCCCAAGGCTGATTTAAACAAATCGCCCAATCAGACAGGGTAAGTTGAGCCTCATCTAGCTCTATAGGCGCATGTTTTCTCTTCTCTTCAGCACGTATTTCGCTGAGTCTTTCAAAAAGTACCTGTTGAATAGCAGCGGCATCTCTTCGACACGCTATCATAGACAACAAAAGATATTGTTCACCGAACAATACATTAGCCCATTTTTCCAAAGAACAACCCAACAAAGTCATCAAACCCTTTAAAACTTTTTCCTGAGTTCCTGAAAAAATTGATTTTAAAAAAGAAAAAGAGAACGAGGGCAAGGCCTTCTGTGTTTGAATCAATAGATAATTAATTTTTTCACATTGGTTCATCCCGACCATATCTTTAACAGATAAAAATTTATTACTGCCATCAAACCAACATCTAAGCACGCTTATCCACTTATCAAAATATTCTATTTTTAGATCAAAGAATTTGCCTTCTTTTAAAAGTAGTTCAAACACCCTATTCACAACGGTGACCGCGCCTATTTCAAATGCCTGTGATAAAAGATTGCGTCCCTGGCTATTTTCAGTTTCAAGCATTCGTTTCTTAACTGGAGTGGGTTCATTATAAAAACCCTGTTCATCTAAAATTTTCAATAATCCCGCATCATCTTTCGCCGATTCACACGCCAACAAAAAATCTTCCACTCGTTTGTCCGTTTCTACTCTTTTCTGCCTTTCTTTTTCAGCGGCAACCAATACTTCTTTTTCACGTTTCATGTTAGCCATAGCTTCTTCTTTTCGTGCTTTTTCAAGTGCAACAAAAGCTTCTTCCTTTTTTGTTTTAGCTAAAACCAAACTTTCTTTAGCAGCCTCAAGATTTTTTATAGAAACCTTCAATGCTGCTTCTTTTTTCTCTAACTCACTTTTTTTTCTCTTTATGTTTTTTTCCACATCAAAATCTTGATCTTCAAAATCAATACCATAATCCTCCAAATTAACCGTGATTTTACTCGGCGTGATTTCTTCTGATTGAAAGGTGACATTTTCTTGACTCACATTTGGAATTTTTTCGTATAAATTAATATATTTTTTTATAATACCAACTTCCGTCCCGAAAAGTTTAAGCGATATTTTATTCTCTTCTATGTTTTTTTCTGCATATCTTAAATCCTCTTCCGCACGTTTTAGATTTTCTTCTTCAGAGCCTGGTATTTTTACATCACTTACTGTATCCACTGTTTCTTCCGATTTTTTATTTAAAATCGCAAATACATGTTCTTTTTTAATTATTACCAGAACAAGTTTGGCAAGTTCAAGACTTTTCTTTTTACCTTTCCTGTTTTCTTGTTTAAGTTCATCTAAAAACATATCTAATAAAATCTCCGCCTTTAAATAACGGATAATTTCATCTAAATCTGCATAGAAATTTGTTGGCGCCGCCCGCTTCAGCTCACCTTCAGCCGCCTCAATGTCAGCTAAAAGTTTCTGTATTTCAGTTTGTGTTTTATCAGAAGAGAAATCAGACATGCATTTACCCAAAAAAATGGGAGAGATAACTTTATTCTAGTTAAAAAAAACGAGGAATATCTGAATTTAAGCTGAATTGAAATGAAAATCACGAATCAATTTTTTTGTAACAGCTCCGCCCATCAATCTTCAGCAGGTGTCATGGCTTCATTTAATGATTCATCGTCATCGCCACTTGGATCGCCCGACACATCTGTGCTGTCTGCCACTGTTTTGGCAGCAGAAACAGGGCGCGAGCCTTCTATGACTTGAGGATGATTGGGTTCATCTTCGGTTGCCGCACCCACGTCTTTAATCGAGTTTGTGCTGATAATAGTAGGAATACCATTTTGTTCTTCTGCGACTTCACGGGCTTTATCCCAATCAACACCCACATGGTATTTTTTAGCGGCTTGACTGACTAACTCCACCATCGATTTTGTTGATGCTGGCACCGTTTTATTTTCCGTTTCAAGTGGCACATGTGCCTCTAAATAAAGATGTTGGCCATCCCAGCCTGTTTTTAGGGGTTCATTCACAATTTGAACCGGTGTACCCACTTTCGTTAATGAAAATAATTCTTCGATATCTTCAGGAAACATACGAATACAACCAGAGCTGCTGCGTCGCCCCACCCCACTGGGATCATTCGTACCATGCACCAGATAAGTCCCACCCTCCACCGCCAACCGCATGGAATAATCCCCCAAAGGATTATCAGGACCCGGTGCAACCGTTTTCGGTAATTCAACCCCTTCTTCAGCACGCGCCACACGAATAGACTCCGGCACATGCCAAGTCGGATCTTTCGTTTTGCCCACAATAGACGTAAAACAAACGGGTGTACCCCAACCTTGTCTACCCACCCCCACAGGGAAAGTCAGCACACGGTTTTTACTGGGCTCGAAATAATAAAGACGCAACTCAGGCAAATTAATCAAAATACCATTACGCGCACCTGGCGGTAACACAAACTTCGAAGGAATAGTCACCTCTTGCCACACCGTCGGTGCTTGAGGATTCAAGTCTGGATTAGACTCAACAAGTTCATAATAACCCACATCAAAACGACGTCCTAATGTAGTGAAGTTATCACCGGGTTCTACTTCAGTAACTTGTACATTTCCCACGATATTCGTGCCATTTTGCGGAATGGGAAACATCAATGCGCAAGCCAATACGGGATTCATTCCCCATCCAATGAGGGTTGTCTTTACTATTTTTAGCATGTTCGTCATGGGTCGTTATTCAATAAATAAGTTTAAGTTGATCATAGCACAGCAAATTTTTTGCTCTTCAGTTTATGTATTATTTTTTTTGAATGGTAATATTGCCTTAATTATATTTTCCTTAAATGAAACACTTAATTCCGCCTGCATACGTAAATAGCCTACCTTTACATCATCACTTTTGAAAAAATTTTTACACTTCACTGCATCTTTCTGGGTCATAACAACAGGGCACTCATCATCAAACATCAGATCTTTTTTTGAAAAAAAATAATGATCAGGGAAGGCATGAGGAATGACCTGAATGTGTTGACTTCTCAAGGTTTCAAAAAAACGTTCAGGATGCGCAATACCTGCAACCGCATGCACTGTTTTTCCCGAAAAAAAATCGAGTGCTTCTTCTTCCGCATGACCCAACGATACCCAAGCCTGCGGTTTCAATACCACATCCGCATCCACACTTCCTGTCGTTATCACAAAATCCATATCATGCAATGCAGTTACAGGCTCACGCAAAGGACCAGCTGGCAAACAATGTTCATTTCCAAAGCGACGCTGTGCATCCACCACACAGATAGCCACATCCCACCACAAGCGATAATGCTGCAACCCATCGTCACTGATCACGATATTACATTCAGGATAAATGGCTAACAGTTCATTCACCGCACGCACTCTATCACTTGCCACAACAACAGGACACCCTGTTGCAGCAGCTATCATCACTGGCTCATCTCCTACACGGCATGGATCACTGTTCGGCGTGACAGGTAAAGGCTGCGCCCTATCGGGACGTTTCCCTCCATAACCACGGCTCACGATGCCTGGCGAATACCCTTGCGTCCTTAAATAGGATACTAAAGCAATCACGACAGGTGATTTACCCGTTCCCCCTACCGTGATATTTCCCACCACCACCACGGGCACAGGAAAAGGCTTTGCCTGAGCACGCTCCTTTTTCTGTTTTAAAGAAACGATCATTTTGTAGAGATACTCAAAAGGAATCAGCAGCAAATAAGCTTTTTTTGACCGATACCAGAGCCAATTTGTAAAAGAAGTGGCAGAAAGACTCCCAAGTATCACTATTTAACCCTCCTTTTAGTCAGCATCGGATTAAAATAAAGCAAGATAATACCCCAAAAAAATGTAAGCATTTTCTCACACAGAAGAATAGCTGCTTGAAAAATAACGAATTTTAAGCATTCCTTCATATTCTTAAGTGCCTTTCTTGTTTTTTCCTTTTTTTTAATGCCCTTGTCGAAAGCCTCTGGGTACATTATTGTCTTATTTCAAGTCATGGAAGACTGGGTGAGAGAAAAAGGGAAAAGGATAAAAAAAGAACACACGGATGAATTTGGACCATCTGGGGTAGCGAAAGCTACCCCAATTTTTTTTCATCATAAAAAAATACCACCCCAGAGGGATGGTATTTTTCAAAAAGACAAAGAGTAATACGTAAAAATTATCGTTTAGAGTATTGTTCTCTCTTACGCGCTTTCTTCAAGCCCACTTTCTTACGTTCAACAATACGTGCATCGCGTGTGACATAACCTGCTACGCGTAATACTTTCCTGATACCCAATGCACCACCCTCGCCTCCGTCAGTCGTATCTTCATCATAAACGATTAATGCACGGCTAATAGCGTGACGAATGGCACCCGCTTGGCCTGAATTACCCCCACCTTGCACGGTAACTTTAATATCAAATTTATGTTCCAAACCCACGGCAACCAAAGGCTGTTTGACCAACATGCGTGAGGTTTCACGACCAAAATATTCATCTAGCGTTTTATTGCCATTAATCGTAATTAAACCCGTACCTGGCTTTAAAATAACGCGTGCTGTCGATGTTTTTCGACGACCCGTTGCACGGTGTGGAGCAAGTGTTTTAGCAGCAGTTTTCTTCATATTTTACTCGTTTATCTCTAGAATTTGGGGTTGTTGGGAAGCATGTTGATGGGTCGGACCCGCATAGACTTTCAGTTTTTTCAACATGGCGTAACCTAAAGGGCCTTTGGGAAGCATACCTTTAACCGCCAACTCGATGATGGCCTCCGGCTTGCGATCCAACAATTTTTCAAAATTTTCAGTTTTGATACCACCTGGGTAGCCTGTATGACGATGGTATTCTTTTTGTTGCGCCTTACGACCTGTCACTCGTACTTTTTCTGCATTCACTACGATGATATAGTCACCCGTATCTACATGAGAGGTATACTGCGGTTTATGTTTGCCACGTAATCGTCTTGCAATTTCAGTTGCCATACGACCCAGAATTTTATCTGTCGCATCAACGACATACCAATCCTGTTGAACTTCATTTGGTTTTGCACTCAAGGTAGCCATCGCCACTCCATGATAGATTTATTGTATTAGAAAACGCGCAATTTTAACCGATACCCTACTCGGATTCAAGAAAAAACAACCGACTTTTTTCAAATTACTGTCTTTCTCTACTAGGGCCTGTCATCCACTGGCTGCGCCTGCAATTTCTTAAGGAGATCACCGCGGGTCAACCCCAGGGCCACAGCAAGCGCGCCCGCCACATAAATAGACGAGTAAGTACCCACCAAAATGCCAATAATCAACGCAATGGCAAAGTGATGGATCATGGGGGGACCAAAAAAGAAGAGCGCCAACACCACGACTAAGGTCATGGCTGAAGTCATGATCGTACGAGAAAGCGTCTGATTAATGGATAAATTCATGATTTCTAGCGGCGAACCTTTTCGTACACGACGAAAATTCTCACGCACCCGATCAAAAATAACGATGGTATCATTCAGAGAATAACCAATCACCGCCAGGATAGCTGCTAACACTGTGAGGTTAAACTCCAAATGAAAGAAGGAGAAAAAACCTAAAATTAAAACCGGATCATGGATCAGAGCAACTGCCGCTCCAATAGCAAAACGGTATTCAAAACGGAAAGCAATATACGCCATGATACTCAACAAAGCGACCACGATGGCTAAAGCCCCTTTTGTCGCCAGTTCAGACCCCACCTGTGAACCTACAAACTCCATTTGTTTCACTTGCGCATTGGGTAAGACAGCCAACAACTGCTGTGTCAGTTGCATTTGATCTTGTGTATGCACACCCAAGCTGATCAAGACTTCATTTGTAGCGCCATAATTTTGCACCACCGCTTCTTGAAAGCCTGCCCTCGTCAAATGTTGTCGCACCACGTCTACTTCTACCGCGGTGGGAAAAGCAAGCTGAATTTGCGTACCCCCCGTGAAATCTAAACCAAAATTCAGTTTGTTAACAAACAGCACGGTTAAAGAAACCATAAACAAGATCAGCGAGAGCATCGCACTCCACTTGCGCAATCCCATGAAATCGATCGTTGTTTTATGTTTGAAAAATTCCATGGTGATTCTCCACTAAATACCAATAGACAGTTTATGAACCTGACGACCACCGTACAGTTTGTTCACCATCGCACGGGCAAAGAAAATACCCGTCAACATAGACGTAATAATCCCCAAAGATAACGTGATCGCAAAACCTTTTATAGGTCCCGTGCCCAAACCAAACAATACAAAAGAAACAATTAAGGTCGTGATATTCGCATCTAGAATGGTAGAAAAAGCACGTTCATATCCGGCATGAATACTTTTCTGAAGTGTCGTTCCATTTCGCCATTCTTCTCGAATACGCTCAAAGATCAACACATTCGCGTCCACCGCCATGCCTAAAGTCAACACGATACCCGCAATACCCGGCAAGGTGAGCGTGGCACCCAATACAGACAATAATGCTACCAGCAATAAAAGATTAGCGAGCAAGGCAATATCTGCAATGACACCAAACAAACGATAATAAAAACCCATAAACAAAACAATAATCACCATGCCCACCAGCAAAGCATTGATCCCTTGCTGAATGTTTTCTGCACCTAATTGCGGCCCAATGGTTCTTTCTTCCACAAAATCAATTGCCGCAGGCAAGGCACCGGCCCTTAACATCAAGGCCAAATCACGCGACTCAGTTTGACTGCTCAAGCCCGTAATTTGAAAATTATTAGGCAAAGCCGAACGAATCGTGGCCACACTGATTACGTGTTCCTTTTTATGGGCAACCCGCATCATTTGACCGTCTTTTTCTTCTGTCGCCATTTTGGTTTCGACAAACACAATCGCCATAGGCTTGCCAATATTTTGAGAGGTCACACGACGAAATAATCCTTCACCGCCCCCTCCCAAACGAATATTCACTGCCGCACGTCCATCTTCTCCAAAACCAGAAGAAGCATCTGTAATAGACGTACCCGTTAAAATAATTTGATTTTTCAATAAGACAGCACGTTCTTCATAAGGATATAGTTTGCTACCGGGAATCACATGACCCGATAAAGCAGTACGCACATCATGCTCCACGTCCATCATTTTAAATTCTAGGGTGGCAGTACCGCCCAATATTTCTTTTGCCCTTGCTGTGTCCTGCACACCTGGCAAATCAACTGCAATACGATCTGAACCTTGTTGCTGTACCATCGCTTCGGACACACCTAATTCATTCACGCGATTACGCAAGGTCGTCATGGTTTGCTCAATCGCACGTTGATGAATTTCTGTGACAGCGGCAGGCGTTAATTCAGCTTGAATAATAAATTTTCCCGATTCATCTCGAGAAAAAACAAACTGTGGAAAATGACGTTTCAAATTCGTGATTGCACTTAATGTACTTTCTTGATCACGAAACAAAAGGGACAATTGATTGCCTTTTTGTAAGACAATACCCAAATAGCGAATATTCGCTTCACGCAGTTCTGTTTCCATACTACGCTGAGTACTTTCTAAAGATTGATTGATCACAGAAGGTAAATCCACCGCCAAGGTGAAATGCACCCCACCGCGCAAATCGAGCCCTAGCTTCATGGGGGAAGCCCCCAATAAAGATAACCAGTGTGGACTCGCCGACGCCAAATTCAACGCCACACTGTAGTTATCACCCAAACTGGTTTTGAGCTGATCTTTGATTTTGAGTTGCACATCCACATCACTGCAACGAATGAGTAACGTGTGGTTTTCCTCTTTTATCGATTTAGTCGATAAAGAGGCAAGACGCATCGTTTCTTTAACTTTTGCCAATAAAGCCGCATCTACCTTTGCCTGCCCTATCCCCGATATTTGCACAGCAGGATCTTCACCAAACACATTGGGCAACGAGTAAAGAATGCTGAACAGCAAAATAAAAATAACGAGTAAATTTTTCCACAAAGGATATTTATTAAGTATCATGATGGTCTAGTCCGCTGACTTGATCGTTCCCTTTGGCAAAGTAGATACCACCGATGCTTTTTGCACCGTTAATTCCACATTGTCAGCCACATTTAATGTCACAAAACTGTCATTTATTTTGCTAATACGCCCCACAATGCCACCTGCTGCTATCACTTCATCACCCTTGGCTAAATTTGCCAATAAGTTTTTTTGTTCTTTTGCTCGTTTGGACTGAGGACGCCATAATAAAAAATAAAAAACAACGAAAAAAACAGCTAACATCACCAAAGAACTCATACTGCTCTGAGTGGCAGCAGAATTAGCAGGTGCAGCCGCATAAGCTGCAGAAATAATATCCATAAAAATTCCTCACTGGTTGAGTAACAAAACGCCCACCAATTTACAGAAATAGGCTTAGATTAGCAACTTAAGTTACAAGATAACCATCGCATCACCATAACTAAAAAAGCGATAACGCTGCTCAATCGCTTGTTGATAGGCATTCAAAACAGACGTTCTACCTGCAAAAGCACTCACCAACATCAACAGAGTGGAACAAGGCACATGGAAATTGGTGATTAAGCCATCAATCACCTGAAATTGAAAACCCGGATAAATAAAAATACGGGTTTCACCACGATAAGGACGGGAACCCGCCGTTTCTAAGCAGCGCACAGAGGTCGTCCCCACCGCAATCACACGCCCCCCTTGCGATTTCGCCTGTTGGATAGCGTGACAACAGGCTTCATCCACCTCCATCCATTCGCTATGCATCGTATGCTCAAGGATATTGTCACACTTCACGGGTTGAAACGTGCCCGCCCCCACATGCAAGGTGACATACGCACACTGAATATTGTTTTGTTGGATTGTTCTTAGCAGTGTTTCATCAAAATGCAAGCCTGCCGTGGGGGCCGCTACCGCACCCGGTGTTTTTGCATACACCGTTTGATAACGACTGACATCGCCCTGCTCATCTGCCCGATCAATGTAAGGCGGCAAAGGGATGTGTCCTATTTTCTGCAACACGGTCAAGAGGGGCGATGGCGCACTAAAACGCACTTTAAATAGATTATGATGCCGCTCCACCACTGTCGCTTTAACGGTTGCCGTAAATTCAACTTCTAGGGGCAGGCGGATCGTTTTGTTGGATTTAATATGTGCCAAAGCTGTGTGATCATCCACGATTCGTTCGATCAGCATTTCCACCTTACCACCCGATATTTTTTTACCATACAAACGCGCAGGGATAACACGCGTATTATTAAAAACCAAGAGATCATGCGGACGAAGCAAAGACAGTAAATCACTGAAATGAAGATGGCGAATATCCCCGGTCTGTTTGTCCAAAGATAATAAACGACTGGAAGTTCGTTCTGCTTCAGGATATTGCGCAATAAGTTCAGGCGGCAGAGGGTAATCAAAGTCAGAGAGTTTCATGGTTATAGCGATTCCTCTAAAAGAACAAAGATAAAGCTCAAGCACAAAACGGCCCATGATAAAAAAAGCCTACGCATAGCACCACTCACTGTCTGATTAACCGATGGTTTAATCCTTTTGGTTCTACCTTCTCTGTTGAACGATAAGGATTAATGTCTAACCCACCACGCCGCGTATACCGCCCATAAACCGTGAGTTTTTCAGGTTTGCAACGATTCATGATATCCACAAAGATACGCTCAATGCATTGTTCATGAAATTCATTGTGGTTACGGAAAGAAACAAGATACTTTAATAAGCCTTCTCGATTAATTTTCGGACCTGTATAGGCAATTTGCACACTACCCCAGTCCGGCTGATTCGTCACCAAGCAATTAGATTTTAATAAATTAGAATATAAGATTTCTTCCATCCTATCCTTTTCTATGGAAAGATAATCGGGCTCAACGAGATAAACAGAACAAGCCACATCGAGGGTATCGATACACTCCCCGGCGGGTGCAGATTGAATGAGAGAAAGTTCTTTTTCTTCCAAAGACCGTATCCTCACTTGAACATCTCCTTTCAAGCGTTCTGCCACATCATGCGTTATTGTTTGTCTGATTGCTTCACTATTTTTGAATTTTGTATTATTAAAAGAATTAAAATAGAGTTTTAAAGATTTTGATTCGACTAAATAGGGCGTCGCACAATCATAAATAATCTCAGCCACGCCGACACATGGCTTACCTTTTTCATTGAGCCAAGAAACTTCATAATGATTCCAACAATCAAATCCATAAAAAGGGAGATGTTTAGGATCAATGCCTATTTCCTGACGCTTAGGCGCACGCGGAATGGCAAACAATCTCTCTGGATTATAATGCGAATCATAGTTCGACGACTGCCCCAGCTCAGACTGATCCGGTTGGGTTTGATATTTTTTTTCTAATTTTTCATTCATACGATGAGTCTCCAAAATATTGATGATGTGTAGTATAGCGTACTATGCCAGTTCACGTTCTCGCCCGCCACTTTTTGATCATTGGCCGATTAACTACTTTCTATTCTTTCTTCAATTATTTGTTTAAGAATGGTGACTGCTTCAACGCAAGAAGGGAATCCCGCATAACCTATTAAAAAAATTAATAATTCAATGATTTCCTCTTTGTTCCAACCTACATTTAACATACCATTTAAATGGGCTTTTAAAGGAAGCCCCGTGTTTCCCTGCCCGATAAGACAGGCAACGGCAGATAATTCACGGTATTTATCTGAAAAACCTTGCCTTGAATATAAATCTCCATAAGCAAAATCAATAATGTAATTAGCGAAATCAGGAGAGATCTCTTCAAGGTTTTTAATAATATTTTCCGATTTTTCTCCTATTATTTCTTTAATTCGTTGCTTTCCTACTTTGTGTTTATTCATAAACTGTCACCTTGAAGAAAAATGTTCATTCCAAACATATTAAAATTAGGGGTTGTTTACATTTCGCTAGGCTGAGTCATAAAACCTTGATTTTTGAGGACTGTAGCGGAGCATACGTTGTGGGTATGTGAGCAACGGACCGCAGAAAATCAAGGTTTTATGACCAGCATAGTAGAAATGTAAACAACCCCTACCTTAAACCCGCCAAGCCCCCTTCTCATACACAAGAATATCATCAAGGTACACTCGCTGCGTCACAGCAAACACATCAACATGATGTTTAACATCCGCACGTCTGAAGTTACTTTTCTTATACACGCCATGTTTTGCACCGAGTGACAAATGGATACCGCACATTCGCTCATACGTGCCGATGTCATCCACGATTCGATCGGGTGAAAATGCACGATTCATTCCAAAACCCAATTCACGGAGCCATACCTCCCCTTCATCTGCACGAATATTTGCAAGCACCCTATCAAACTCAGGGGTTGAATCAATCACATCGGTTACACGACCTTTTGTCACCACCAGGGTAATGGGCTTATCAGGTTTGTTTACTGTGAACGAGGTATCGCCAAAAATGAAAATACGCACGCGCCCCGCCACCGCTTCCAGATCTTGCGCCTCCGTAAACACTTCACCAATCGGGAACTGACCCCCAATATTTTTCATGTCGCTGTAATCACCCACATTTAATTTCGCTGATTCAAATCGAGAACCAAAAACAAGGTATTCACCCCCGCTATCGACCACCCCATAACTTGCACTATCAATGTGTTTCTTGAGCGCGTTACCCACGCCGCGAAAGTAAGCGGGGTCGTAAGCTAACGAATCAATATAATAAATTCCTTGTAGCCCTGGCATACGAGCAAGATGAGGATGCTCGATCACTTTGAGTGATTTCTGGAAAAGTTCAATACGCAGTCTAAAGGCGTCCAGACGAAAACTACTCGACTGAATCAGTACGACTAAATCAGACGGACACAATTTATCAAAAACGGCGAGTACCTCAGCAGGATCTGTCGCATAAAAATCAATAAATTTCGCAGCTGGCAAGCAATGTCGATAGGCTTCCGTCAATGCCATGGCAAGGGAACACCGTGAATCTGACACCACGACCGCCATCTGCTGAGTCGTATACTCAATGGCGAGCGACAAAATATCCCGTATATACTGTACTGCTTTTTCGATCGCCTCCTTAGGAAGCCGCGTCATTTGACCCGCATTATCTTCATCTTTAACCACATCATTTTTCATTATCATTTTCCAAATTTATTTAATTTATATAATCTTTTTTATTTGTCATCGTGCCTTTTCCAATCCTCGAAGCTGAGTGAGCTTTTCCGCAATTTGCCTTTCTAACCCCTGGTTTTCTTTAGGATAGTAATAGCGTTTATTCGGCATTTTTTCGGGAAAATAATGAACGCCCACGGCATAAGCATGAGGCTCATCATGCGCATAACGATAATTTTTCCCCTGACCTATTTCTTTTAGCAAGCGCGTAGGTGCATTGCAAAGATGCGGGGGCACCTCGAGCGAACCCAGATTTTTTGCATCTTCCAGGGCTTCATTAAAAGCCTTATACACCGCGTTACTTTTCGCCGCACAAGCAAGGTAAATAACCGCTTGTGCCAAACTTAAATCCCCCTCCGGGCTCCCTAATCGTTCAAGTGTTTCAAATGCATTCAGTGTCAGCTGTAATGCCCGAGGATCCGCATTCCCTATATCTTCGATAGCAACACGCACCATTCGCCTGGCAACATACAGTGGATCACAGCCTGCTTCTAGCATACGCGCCAACCAATACAGGGCTGCATCAGGATGACTCCCCCGAATTGATTTGTGCAAAGCTGAAATTTGTTGATAAAACACATCTCCTTGTTTATCAAAACGACGTAAACCACCCGAAGCCAGTTGAGAAATAATCTCTTCTGTAATCAGTAAGGTCCCGTTTTTTTCTTCCGCCGATTCTACCGCTAACTCTAAAAAATTTAATAGACGCCGCGCATCCCCATCACTGCTTTGTGCTAGAATAAGGCGTAGTTCTGGGGGAAAGCACACCGTCTGCTGGCCAAATCCACGTTCTTCATTTTCCAAAGCCCACTGGATAAGACCGAGTAATTCGTCTATTTCTAAGGTTTTGAATAAATAAACACGCGCTCGAGAAAGCAGCGCATTATTTAAAGAAAAGGAAGGGTTTTCTGTGGTCGCACCTATTAAAATAATATCGCCTTGCTCAATCAATGGGAGAAATAAATCTTGCTGTGCTTTATTAAAACGATGAATTTCATCGATAAATAAAATCAAGGGTTTCGTTGTTTGATGGGAGAGCACCTCCCGAATCTCTTTTACACCGGCTGTGACAGCCGAAACAAACGCTATGGGTAAATTAACTTGTTTCGCCAATAATTGCGCCAAGGTGGTCTTCCCTACGCCAGGCGGCCCCCATAAAATCATGGAATGTAAGTTTTTTGAGTGATACGCACGATATAAAGGTTTATTTTGACTGACCAAGTGTTTTTGACCCACAAACTCTTCGAGTGTGCGTGGGCGAAGACGTGTCGCCAGAGGGAGTGATTTCATCGATAAAGTCCTAAAAATAATCCATTTTGGATGTATTAGTAAAATTTTTCAATTATTAGACCTCTTTCCAAACCAAGTATTTTGCTTTAATACAAGGCATGTTGCTTGTGAGGAGCGGAATCTATGTGTATAAATGAGCACCGGAACAAGCAACATAACACCGTAGTAAAGCAAAAGACGAGGGTTTGGAAAGAGGTCTATTTAATGGAGGCTAACATTATGAATATCATCGAAACTGAACGACTTATTCTCAGAACATGGCGAGAAGAAGATATTGAACCCATGGCAGCCATAGACCAAGACCCCAAAGTGTGTGAGTTTTTACTCGGTATCGGTAACCGAGCCACCACTGAAGCCGGTGTAAAAAGAATTATTCAACATTACAAACAACATGGATTTTGCCTTTATGCGGTTGAACTTAAATCAACCCATGAATTCATCGGTTGGACAGGCTTAAGCGTCCCTTCTTTTGAAGCCCATTTCACACCTGCTGTTGAAATCGGTTGGCGTCTTGATTCTCGCCATTGGAATCAAGGTTACGCCACAGAAGGAGCCAAAGCCGTGCTTCAGTACGCCTTCACCGTATTAAAACTCCCAGAAATTGTCTCTTTTACCGCAGTAAACAATCAAGCTTCACGCCGTGTCATGGAAAAAATAGGCCTTCATCACGAGTCTTCCGATGATTTTGATCATCCAAAATTAGAAAAGTCACATCCTCTGTGCCGACATGTTTTATATCGTTTATCAAAATCAAACTAGGGTCTGTTGATATTTTTAAAAACTTGATAAGCAGGTTCTTCATAAGGATGTGCCTGCTTTAATGCCCTCACTACCGCTTTCATTTTTTCTTTCGAACAAACCATTTCTACTTTGTATTCTCGTATTTTTTCTAGTTGATTCACTTCTCCAACAAATGCATGACTGCCCGATAATGGCATAAACTGTCCTTCTCCACAGGTTTGCCAGGCACACTGTGTATAATGGCCCACTTTTCCTGCCCCCGCTTCAAAAACAGCTTTTTTTACTATCTCAAGATGTGTTTCGGGTACAAAAAAACAAAATATATACATCCTTCCTCCTTCAATCATGATGAAATTTTAAATACTTGAAAAAATAAAATAGCAGGGTTATGATGTACTGGTACACAAATACAAAGGATACCCTATGAAACTCACGCAAAAAAGATTAGACCGCATTAAAAACAATGACCCCTCCCTTTACAAACTCGTTTTCAGAGATCAAGACTTTGGCGATGTTTCAATCAGTGATCTTACGTTAGCTTTACAAAATAACAAAACCGTTAAAGAAATTATCCTTGAAAATATGAATATTATCAGTCATGAAGCAAAATGGAGTTTCCTTTGGCGAAAACCAGGGGAAAAAGGCTATCACACACACTGAACTGGCTCGATTTATTCTTTCACTTCCAGCTTCTGTTGAATCACTTTCAATAAGATATCACACTTATTTTATCGGCATTAAACAAATAGGAAACGGTTGGAGTATAGACTATGTTAAAAAATTATTTAATGAAAAAAATTATGAACGTTCATTAAATAAAGAGTGTGAATCGGCCCTGCTCTCTCTCATTAAAAAAGGAGGGTTAAAGACCTTATCTTTAATTAAGATCCTATTCAACCATGACAATGCTGAAAATTTTTTAATTAACCTACAGCCATATTCCATTAATTATATCACCGCTTATTCAGAAAATGATTATCATGGTTATTCAAAAAAACAGGATGAATGGTTGATGCTGACACAACAACACCGTTCTGCCATTTTAAATCAGTATACTGATTCACCCAGTCAGAATTTTTATGAAATTTATCATGAACTTTGTGATCGACGAGAGGAAAAAGCGGAAATCCTTGATCATCATAAATTTGCCGAGCATGTGCCTACGAAAGCAACCGGGCATCGTTTGGCTTTTGGGCATCTTAGAACCACTGAGTTTAATACCCCTTTACATGAAAAAAACGATCCCTATTATGGAAAATATTTTCATCGTTTAAAACGACTGATGGAATATAATTTTAATCAGAATGAAGAGGGTTATGTTGATTCGACCATTATGTATGAAAAGCATCATTACACGAACCTTTCTTATTTTAAAGGAGAGGAAACCATGACACTTTATCATACCCCTGTATCCAGTATTCCCTTTGCAATGGATGTTTGTTCACAACTTTTTGAAAAAATAAAAAAAGAACCTGAACCCTCCTCACTCATTGATTTATCCCTTGCTCTTGCTTGGCACTTAAGTCATGCCATGCCTGTTGAACGGGGGAATGCATCCATTGTTGAAGATATTTTATCCTTGATTGAACGTGTTTTTAACGTATCATTACTCTACGATAAAAATAGGCTTGATATTCCTCTTGATTTAATGGCCTTATTTGAGCCCAATGTTGATGTTTTTTGCAAAAGAATTCGACTAATCTTGAATGAACCCTCAAGAACATTGCCCTTTGAAGAAATTATCACTTTGAAAACTGAAAGTTTAGCAACTCGAATCTGTTCATTTTTCTCATATTCATAAGCGTTAAATAAACAAGATACGCTAACCCTTGTAACAGCCCCCCTTTGGGGGCTTATACCTCTCTTACCTGAAGATGCGAACTCTCGCACAGGGCTGGGGGTGAGATTGAGACGATCGTGATCTTGAAAAAACCCGAGCATGTTTGTTACCT
>JACREE010000046.1 GCA_016218405.1 Gammaproteobacteria bacterium | reverse complement strand
GAACAAGGCAGGGCTGTTTGTGAAACCCTAAAAGATCATCTACATTCGATCATTAAAACAGCGATGGATTTCGCCATTATCCTTAAACATCTTACACTTGAACAAGGCAGGGCTGTTTATGAAACCCTAAAAAATCATCTACATTCGATCATTAAAACAGCGATGGATTTCGCCATTATCCTTGAGACCATTCCATCTGAACAACGCACCGTTGTTTATAAAGCCTATCAAAATCATTTACCTTCACTCATTCAAACAGCATGGGATTTCAGTATTATCCTTTGGAAACTTTCACCTGAACAATGCAGGGTTTTTTGTGAAGCCTATCACGAACATTTACCTTCGTTCATTAAAACAGCGAGGGATTTTCTCAGTATCCTTCTAAAGCTTTCACCTGAACGATGCAGGGCTGTTTGTGAAGCATGCAAAGATCACCTACCTCAATTAATACAAAAAAACATAGACATTGAAATTCTTAACACAAGATGCCATCCTGACAATGTCAGTTTACTCAAACATTACTACTTGTTAGCTAGCTTAGACGCGTATATAACTCGAGTGGAAGGACATAGCGAAAATGATTTTTCATACAGCTTTTGGCATCAAAAAACATCAAGAGACTTAAACCAAGAAGTCGATTATAAAATTGCAAAAAAAATAAAAGAAACGATGATAACACAAAGCCCCTACGAGGGAGACATCGATACACTCTTAAGCCCGAAAAATCTCAAGGACATGCGAGACGAAATCGTGACAAACCTGAAAACAAGCCGTCCTTTTTTTAATGAAAATTACGTAGAGCGTGGCATGAACAGCGACGCCTTAACAAAAACCTTTCGTCTTGTTAGAACACCTGAATTTCGTCAGCTCTCACTTGGCAACGGGCGTCGTTAATTTTTTGTAACAACGGCAGCAGCCCCCCTCTGCGGCACATCATTACCTCCCTACTCCCTCCGAGCCGTCATATATGGACCCTGCCCCGGAGGAGATAGGATAATAATGGCTAGATCTGTTACTAATTAGCTAATCAAATAGATCGGAAAGCTCGATTACATCTTTTTTCATTTCAAAAAAATGTTTATGAAAAAACACTGAAAGATAGTTGTTGCACGAAGTAGAGAATTTTAACCTTAATATTCCGAAACGATTGAAATCATATAAAAAAAGGATATCAGTTTTTTGTCAATCAATTGAAAAAATAAAGATGCAGTATCTAGGAAGATTTTGAGAAGTCCCCAAGTCTACCAGGAAGCGTCTGGCCAGGGCTTGCCATAAATTTCCTATCATGCGAATATACCTCGAAATATTTCTGTAAATATTATTACAGGGATAGTTGAGCAGGGTAGTATTAAGGATGATAAATGGCAAAAAAAATAAACGATGTCATCAAAACAAATAATTCACCTCGGTTACATTTGGATGCACAATACCAAAACTTACTGAATGACATTAAATCACGTTTAAAAAAATCCCAATTACGTGCGTCTGTGGCTGTCAACCATGAACTAATTCAGTTTTACTGGGAAGTCGGAAAACTTATTATTGAACAACAAGAAAAAACAAAATGGGGCGATAAATTATTTGATGTATTGGCTAATGACCTTCAGCGTAGCTTCCCTAATACAGAAGGTTTTTCTAAAACTAACCTTAAAAATATGCGCCTTTTTGCCAAACATTACCCGAAGGGACAATTTAGTCAGGCACTGCCTGACCAATTGACTTGGACGCACCATGTTGTATTAAACCAAATGCTGGAACCAGATAAAATCCACATAAAACAATGGTATGCGGAAAAAACACTTGAAAATGGCTGGCCATATCGCGAACTTCAACTTCAAATTAAAACTGATCTTTATAGCAGGCAATCCGGCCATAAACTAAAAACCACTAACTTCAAAGATAGACTTCCTTCCCCCACCTCTCAATTAGCCCAAGAAATAATTAAGGATCCCTATAAATTTCACTTTCTAACAGTGGGTGGCGATGCGCATGAAAAGGATGTTCATAACGGTCTTGTTGGACATGTAAAAGAATTCTTAATGGAATTAGGCCAAGGTTTCGCCTTATATGGAACAAAACATCCTATTCAAGTATCAGGAAAACGATTTGAAATTGATTTATTGATGTATAACACAAAGCTTCATTGTTATGTTGTGTGCGAATTGAAGCGAGGGGATTTTCATCCACGCGATGCGGGGCAACTTAATTTCTATTTATCAGCCGTAGATGAGCAATTAAAAATGCCAGCAGATGGACAGACTATTGGATTACTATTATGTGAAAAAAAAGATCGCGTGATCGCAGAGTATGCACTTAGACGAATCGATAGTCCAATGGGTATTTCAGAATACGAATTATCTAAATCATTATCAGAACGATTCGAATCAATCTTACCAACAACTGATGAAATCGAAGCAGAATTAAGCAAATTTGCAAAAGAAATTAGATTAACGCCCACCGGAGAAGACGATGAAGAGTAGACCTCCTCCTTTATTTGATACATTGCAACACATACAAAGACAATATAAACAATGTCAATCTAATGACCCAAAACAAATTATTACCTCGTGGCTAAAACGTGTTTTTTTGATTCCTCTTTTAAACTTCCTGCGTATGCATTCAAAGATTATCAACACGTATTGAATTTTCAAGTCACACACTTTCAGGCATGCCCCTCCAGGCTTAGGGAAGATATTTTCGCTTTGGTAACACATGGGGATTTACGGCTTAACCACCCTTTAAGCTTCCCACCGTATAATAATCCCATAAAATTCATTTTTTAGGATACCGCCATGAATACGCCAACCTGGAAAGTAGACTTACACACCCTCTCCACCCACTACAAAGCTGAACTGGCGAGCTTTGAGGCCTGGGCATTAAATAAAGAAACGAAGCTGCAAACTTATCCAGACTTATTGCGTGCCTGTGAAGGCTATGATTTAAAAAACGTTTTAACGCTTTGCGATAAAGCTATCGCAGAAGCAACTTCACCCGAGGCGTTTGAAGCCTCTTTCATCGCTATTTTGGCAACGCATTGGGAACAGACAACAGAAACGGCGCTCAGTTATTTAGCTTACCCCAAGGCGAGTGCAAACGCGTATTTATTTAAATTGTTTGAACAAGTTTACCCACGCGCAGCGGATGCACGCGATCTGCCTTTATTTTCACCTGGCATCCACCACGCCTTAACGATCGAAACACAGCTTATCCCTGGAAAACATCCCTACGCCAAACATGAAAATGTGAAACTTGTCTGTGTCGAATCTGACTTAAGTTCAGCAGAGGCATTAAAAGATAAGCCCCTGAGCCATTGGCTCGTGGTGGGAAACACGCTTTTTAATGCCCACGAATTCATTGCGATGTGCCAAGATAAAAAGATGCCCCTGGCCGTTGTCGGACAATTCATTGTCGACTTAAATCGTCAGCACCCTTCTCTCTTACAGGCCTTGCAAGCCTATCACCCCCGCGTTGCAACTTTTATCGACACCTTGAAATTACTCCACACAGACTATACCGTGCGCCAAATTCTCTCTGCCTTGGCTCTAGGATTAAAACAAGCAGGCACGCATTTAACGGGAGGGGAATGGGCGGGAGCGGGAGCCGGCCGTGCCATCACTCAATTTAAGGCACATTTAGCCTTACTCTCTGCTACTTCACAACAACAGCTGTTGTCTCTATCAGATGGCCAGCTATCAGTCCAAGCTGTTTTGAAAAAACTTGAATCCCCAGAACAATGCGTTGAAGTGGCGTCAGATTGGCTGAAAAGCATTTTAAGCCATCCACTCAATCAGGCTCGACTTGATCAAGAACTTGTCCTCCAAAGCACGGGGCCTTTAAAAGATGAACTCAAAAAACAACGAGAAAAATTAAATTTAGAACGAGAAGACAGCACGCAACGGCTACCCGCACACTCACTGCGGCAATTTGTGCAGTCGGTTGTGTTAGAAGAAAACAACTTTGAAGCCCTCGCTGAGTTTTTATCTTTGTTTGATACCATCGAGGCTTACTTAATTTG
>JACREE010000047.1 GCA_016218405.1 Gammaproteobacteria bacterium | reverse complement strand
TTTTATTGTTCGCAGAACCAGAAAAACAAGCACAGATTCAAGTCGCCTTGAGTTCTTTAATCCATGTGCCGTTTCGATTTGAAAACCAAGGGAGTCGAATTGTGTTGTATCAACCTAATGGCTTAGCCTTGGTTTAGAGAAGTGTTTGAAAAAAGGTAACACTCACTCCCGCTGGGTTAGGGTATGCACACATTGTCCTCTCTGTGGCAGATCATTGCTTCCCCACCCTCTGGGGCGGTGTGGATTGCTTCGTCCGGCAGAAAAACGCCGTTCTCGCAGTGACGGCCCGGAGGGGCATGATGGCCTGCATTTTTTCCCTCTGGGCCGTCGTTGCGAGCGCAGCGAAGCAATCCATCTTGATGCCTTGAACAATAACGTTCTTTACTCCTTCACCCATTTTGCTTTTTCATCCAATTTTAAAATGCACAGCAAGGCATCTAATTCAGTTTGAAGCAGCGACTCAAACTGCCAGGGTGGGTTTAGGATGATCATGCCGGATCCATTTAATCGTTGCGCGACATCTGATGCCAGAGGATAAAATTCAATAATCAGTTTTTCTTTAAATCCAAGTTGAGAAAAAGCCTGCTTGTGTTTTTTAATTTCTTCTCTCGTTTTAATAGGGTACCAAATAGCATAACTGCCATGAGGCCAGCGTTGATAAGCCTTCTGACAGGCACAAATAATTTTTTTCCATTCATCCATTTGTTCATAGGGCGGATCAATTAAAACCAAACCGCGTGCGGGTGTGGGAGGTAGGCAATGAGTCAACATATCATACCCATCTTGATGATAAAGATGTTGTTGGAAAGAAGAAGGAAGATGGTGTTTTAAATCTAGAATTGCTTCTTTATTGAGGTCCGCAAGCTGAAGTACATCGTTTTTTCGCAATAATTGAGAGGCAAACCAAGCTGAGCCAGGGTAAAATCGCAGCGTGTTGCTGCCTAGCTGTTGGTTTAATTTTGTAATTAACGATAGAAATTCAGCAAGTTTTCCCGTAGGGTGGGCCTGCCACAGTAATTCAACGCCTGTTTTATAGGCTTGTGTGCTTTGAGCTAAAGCGCTACTTAAGTCATAATAGGCAAAAGCCGCGTGTGTTTCGATATAAGACAGCGGTTTTTCTTTTTTGGTAAGCCTGTCTAACAATAAATAGATGATAAAGTGCTTAAAAATATCGGCAGAATGGCCAGTGTGGTAGGCGTGATGATAATTCATGGTGGATAAGGAATGAAAAAACTAAGACCGTTGTGTGTTGATTTGGATGGTACCTTAATTTACAACGATATGGTACAAGAATCCGTTATTTTACTCTTAAAGAAAAATATTTTTTATATTTTTTTGTTACCCTTTTGGTTGAGAAAAGGGTTGGCATATTTAAAACAAGAAATAGCGAAACGCATTAACTTTGATCCCGGTATTTTGCCCTACAATCAAGCGCTGATTACTTATCTGAAAGAAGAAAAAAAGAAGGGGCGCCGTATTATATTAGTGACGGCCTCTGATCAAAAAATAGCAAATAAAATTATCAAAAATTTTGATTTCTTTGATGGTGCCGTGGGGAGTGATGGTATTCATAGTTATTCGGGGGACAAAAAAAGAAAAAAATTAAATAAAGAATGGGGCGAGAAGAACTATGATTACGCAGGAAATTCAACCGTGGATCTCAAGGTATGGCCTGATTCACATGATGTCGTGGTGGTGAGTTCTTCTCCCCGGTTAATTGAAAAAATAAAAAAACTGAATAAAACAACCTTGTATTTTCCTTCTCCAAAAAAAACCTGGATAGATTATCTTCGATTTTTGCGTATTTTACGTTGGCGCCGCAATATATTAATTTTCATTCCCCTTATTTTTGAAAAAAGCACAGATTGGCGCGCTTGGTTTACTTATGGTGTGGCTTTTCTCATGTTGTGTATGTGTTCATCGAGTGTTTCTATTCTTTCTGATTTATTTGATTTATCTGTTGATCGGCGCCACCCCAAGAAGAAACATCGTCCAGTGGCGGCGGGAAAAATAAGTGTAGGGACAGCCATCTTCGTCTCGGGCATTTTGTTTTTAGTAAGTGTGTTGACGAGTTGTTTTTATACGCACTATTTAGCTGAAACCTTCCTTTTTTATTTTTTATTTTCTCTTTTTTATGCTTTGGTGTTTAAGCGTTATTTTATTTTAAGGGTGTTGGGGTTAATTGTGATAAGTTTTATTCCTGTGGTGGCGGGGATGGTGATGAAGATGAATGTGACATTTCGCTAAGCGCTATTGCGAACCTAAATCGTCTTTAGCATAATTCTATCAATTTGTTTTTACTCTCAAGGAAAAAAGGATGCTTGACCCGAAATTATTACGTGAAAATACCGCTGAAGTGGCGAATCGCTTGGCTAAACGGGGGTTTAATTTCGATGTGGCTACATTTGAACACCTCGAAAATCAACGAAAAACCCTGCAAGTGCGTGCCCAAGAATTACAAAATAAACGTAATGTCTCCTCTAAAGCCATTGGCGAGGCAAAAGCGAAAGGATTGGATATTGTCCCGATGCGAGAAGAAGTGAATCAATTGGGGGAAGAATTAAAACAAGTGGAAGTGGCTTTGGCGCTGGTTCAGCAGCAATTACATGATTTTTGTGCTGGCTTGCCTAACTTGCCGCATCCTTCTGTGCCAGAAGGATTAACAGAAGAAGAAAATGTGGAAGTTAGAGTAGGGGGTACGCCCCCTGTTTTTTCTTTTACACCTAAAGATCATGTGGATTTGGGGGCTAAAAATAAAGGGATGAATTTTGAGGTGGCTGCAAAATTAACGGGTTCTCGTTTTGTGGTACTGCAAGGTCAGCTGGCGCGTTTGCAACGTGCACTCGCGCAGTTCATGTTAGACATACATACCCAAGAACATGGTTACACAGAAGTCTATGTGCCTTATATCGTAAATAAACACAGTTTGTTTGGTACCGGTCAATTACCCAAATTTGCGGAAGATTTATTTGCCTTGGATACGGATCAGGGTTATTACCTGATTCCTACGGCAGAAGTGTCGGTCACCAATTTTGTGCGTGATGAAATTGTACCGGCTTCCTCGCTGCCGCTTAAATTTGTCTGCCATAGCACGTGTTTTCGCAGTGAAGCAGGTTCGTATGGGCGAGATATGCGAGGCATGATTCGTCAGCATCAATTTGAAAAAGTAGAACTCGTGCAATTGGTTTTGCCTGAGCAATCTTTAGAAGCTTTAGAAGCTTTAACCGGGCACGCTGAAGTGATTTTAAAACGTTTGGGTTTGCCTTATCGCGCAGTAGAACATTGTGCGGGAGATTTGAGCCCTTCTGCGGCGAAATCATACGATTTAGAAGTGTGGTTGCCCAGTCAGCAGTGTTATCGTGAAATTTCTTCTTGCAGTAATTGCGAAGATTATCAAGCAAGACGCATGCAAGCCCGTTATCGTCATCCTACAACGAATAAACCCGAATTGCTGCACACCTTAAATGGCTCTGGTTTGGCGGTAGGCCGAACCCTGGTCGCCATCATGGAAAATTTTCAAGATGAAAAAGGGAATATTCATTTACCTGAAGCGCTTTGGGCTTATACGGGGGGGGTGCGTGTGATAGGGGAAGAATGATTGCAAAACTTGACACCCGCCCTCATTTGGTGGGATGTACGTGAAGTATATTATTGCTCAAAAGGCTTGTGTAATAGGGCAGGGTTTCCATCAGCGTACAGGTGAAGTACGGCTATATTTCAAGGTTTTTCTGCTTCATTTATTTTAAGAGCTTCCGTTTTGTTAACAACATTCCATCAAAAATGGGTTGAGCTATTCCTGTGGGTAAATTATTAGGGAGGTTGCTAGCAACCTGCTCAACAACAGAATCCACTTTCATTAGCATCTCATCAATAAGTTCATTTGCTCGCTGAATAGAGTAATTGGTGTGGCTTGCCATACTCAAAAAATGTCTTCGCTGTATATCAGACCAATAATAGTGATTGTTTTTTCCTTTTAATGCCATCGCCATTTTTATTTTTTTAGGTTGTAATTGCTTGCTTGCAAGTAACGGATAAGCAGACATGATGTCGTATAAGGGTGTTAAACGATATTTTCCTCCTGCTTCAATATGAATGCTGAAGTTTTTTGCATGGCCATCTATCGCTGCTAGTAGGACAAATAAAATTTGTGTGCTAAAAAACATATCCCGATCTTTTGTTGGATCTGCAGAACCTAATAAGAGTTGCATAATATCCTTGATGCCAGGGCCGCCATCAGATTGATATTTTAAATTAGGTGAAACACCTAATGCTTGACACATATCTTCTTGTGGTAAACGTAAAATTATATTTCCCTCTTTTGATAATTTACGATCGAACCTCTCTACAATGAGTGTTTTTACGTCTTCAAAATATTGGATTTCACATTTTGCTACGGGTAATCCAAATGCTTCCGTAATTTTTGAGCATAGCCATTCATTTTCACAGCTATCTCTTAAATCCATTTGTTGATGTTGGATATAACCAATAGGTAACTTAAAAATATGGCTTGTGGGTGTTGTGCCCAATGGTCTATTCCATTTTCGTTTCCAGTATAAAAAAGCAGATTTTTCTTGTGCGCCTGCAATAGAAATACGAAACTCATTTTCGTCATTTGTCATGCCTAATGGATAGTTTTGGGTGTTTTTCAAAATGGAAGCTATTTCTTTGTCTTTCAATGGTTTGAAAATCATTTTATTTGAAGAATAGATTGTTTCATCGCTCTCAATGAATTGGATAGCGCCTACACAATCTCTTCCTATTTTTGCAAGTAGATCGAATGGTTGATCTGTTTGAATGTGAAATTTTGCTTGTATTCGCGATCTAATTTGCGGATTATCGGGAAGTAAATTATCAAAAAAATTATACACGGTGTTACCTGAAAATTTTTTATCGATCAAGGGTAGTGATAAAGAAATAGGACGAGCACCGGGTGTGTCTAACCATGATTTATCATAAACAAAAGCGAGCCCTCCCTCTGCAGATTTTTCTAGGCTGCCTACCAGGATACCATTCATTAATACATTCAGAACACGATGTTGATATTTCATTTTTACCATTCTTCCTTCCATTGAGGGTTAGGTAGTATTTTTTCATTTTTAGGTAGTGTATAGATATCCAAATTAACGGCAGATAGAATACGGAATACGGTATTTAATTCTGTGCTTTCTGGTTTATTCTCAAATGCCGAAATAGTTTTTTGTGTTAGTCCTACCAAGCTAGCTACTTTAGTCTGGCTTAATTTGAGTTTTTTGCGCTGACTAATCACATATAAAGCTAATTCTTTAGGTGAGCGAATAAACATAGCTTGGATTCCTTTTTTATGAAATCATACCTTATAGTGGATAAATCTTATTCTATACCCTATGATGAATAAAATCAAATTTATACCCTGTAGGGTATCGCCTGCGTGCGGATGACTACATACCTCTCTTACCTGAAGCGCTCTGGGCTTATACAGGGGGGATGCGTGTGATAGGGGAAGAATAATTGCAAAACTTGACACTCGCCCTCATTCTCTTTACCTTCTCCTACTGTCTTCAGGGCGGGGTGTAAGTCCCCACCGGCGGTGATTTTACCCAAAAAGGTAAAAAAGCCCGCGAGCGTTTTTTTGAAAAACGCAGATTTGGTCAAAGCCAAAGCCGACGGTTAAAGTCCGGATGAAAGAAGATCTCGTTAAAATTACCCCTTAAAAAGGTGATTTTTCGTCCTCGTTTTTTGCGCCCTGAAATAACTCGATGGGCGTGCGTCATGAATATCCACCTACAGCATATGTTGAATGCCTTGCGGCTGGCTGAGCAAGGACGTGAAACCGTCTCGCCTAATCCTATGGTGGGGTGCATTATCGCGCAAGATGACCGTGTGATGGCCCAAGGGTTTCATCAGCGCGCAGGTGAAGCGCATGCTGAAGTGTGCGCACTGCAAGCTTTAACGACATCTGTTGAAGGCGGCGCCACGATGTATGTGACGCTAGAGCCTTGCTGTCATCACGGTAGAACGCCTCCTTGTACAACTGCCATCATCAAATCAGGTATTAAAAAAATTTTCGTTGCTTGTTTAGATCCCAATCCGCTTGTGGCAGGTAAAGGGGTGGCGGCTTTAAGACAAGCAGGGATAGCCGTAGAAATAGGCTTATGTGAATCAGAGGCGAAACACTTAAATGAAGTGTTTTTTTATTCTATCCAACATAGGCGTCCTTTTGTTATAGCAAAATGGGCGATGTCATTAGATGGTAAAACAATCACGCACCCAGCCGATGCGTGCGCTATTTCAGGCGAGCCATCATTGAAACACAGCCATGCTTGGCGAGCCTGTGTAGATGCGATTTTGGTGGGAGCGAAGACAGCTTGTTTGGATAATCCTCATTTAACCGTGCGTTATGCCGAAAAAATCCAAAAACAACCTTTACGTATTGTGTTAACAACGCGTGCTGAGTTGCCTTCAAATTTACATTTATTTGATCCAACCTTGCCAGGTAAAACCTTGATCGTGACAACGGAATCTTCTCATCATTTTCCTAAAAATATAGAGGTGTGTGTGATGCCAAAAAATGAAAATGGAAAAATAAATTTAGGGGAATTGATGCATGAGCTAGATAGGCGAGAAATTAGAAGTGTGTTGGTGGAGGGAGGAATGATGACTCACCATCAATTTTTTCAAGAAAAATTAGTCAATAAAGTTCATGCGTATATTGCGCCCGTTATTCTGGGTGACTTAGAACAAAAGCAGCCTTTGACACAGTTGTCTGTTTCAGAATTAGGAGCAGATAAATTGATGACAGCGTATTTGGAATAACCATGTTTACAGGTATCGTTGAAACAACCGCATTGATTGAATCCTGTGTTGATTCGGGAGGATGCCGATATTTTACACTTTCACCTAATCAAGTATTTGATGATCTTAGAATAGGGGATAGCGTATCCGTAAACGGTGTTTGCTTAACCGTGACAGATTTTTCAAAAACAACATTTAATGTGGCAGCTGTGCCTGAAACATTGAAATTAACTAATTTAGGCCACCTTAAATCGGGAAGTGAGGTGAATGTAGAGCGTGCACTTAAGTTGGGTGATAGATTAGGCGGTCATTATGTGCAAGGCCATGTGGATACGGTAGGCGAGATCATTCAAATTGAAAAAGAAGGTGATCATGCTTTACTTGTGACTATTTCAACGAATAAAAACAGTTATCCTTATTTAGTAAAAAAAGGTTATGTCACATTAGATGGGATGAGTATTACCGTGATTGAGGTAAATCAATCTTCTTCAACACTATTTACGGTGACATTTATTCCGCATACGCAAGATGAAACGGTGGTGAAACATTATCGAGTGGGAACATTGATTAATGTCGAGCTTGATATTTTGGCGAAATACGTTGAAAAATTATTGAGAGGGGGTTGAGTGAAAACATTCGTTGATCGTGTAGAGGCAGCACTATCAGATTTAAAAAAGGGGAAAATGATTATCCTGACAGATAATCCTGAGCGCGAAAATGAGGGGGATTTAATTTTTCCTGCTGAAACGATTACCTCTGATGTGGTGAATTTTATGATTCGCAAAGGGACGGGCATTGTGTGTTTGTCGCTGACAGCTGAAGCCTTAAAAAAATTAGAATTACCCTTGATGGTGTCGACGAGTGATAACAGTAGCTCGCGTGGTACGCCCTTTACTTTATCAATTGATGCGCGTCATGGTATTACCACCGGCGTGTCAGCAGCAGATCGTGTTAAAACCATCCACGATGCTGTGTTAGATCCTAAGCCAGAAAATTTAGTCAAACCAGGTCATATTTTTCCACTGCAAGCAAGAGAAGGAGGGGTGTTAGAGCGTGCGGGGCACACGGAAGGAGCGGTGGATTTAGTGCGTTTGGCTGGGTTTAAGCCGGCCGCTGTGTTATGCGAAATCATGAATGAAGATGGTTCCATGACGCATGGTGAAAAATTAGAAGAATTTGCGCGTGTTCATCAGATTACTTTACTCTCTATTGATGATTTGGTCGCTTATCGTTTGCGTCATGAAAATTTAATTGAAAAAGAAACCTCCGCGTTGCTTCCGTTGAAAGAATACGGTGAATTTACGATCACCGTCATAAAAGAAAAAATAAATGGTGATGAACATGTTGTGTTGACAAAAAATTTAAAAACAAATAATCCTTTAGTTCGTATTCATTCTGCTTGTATGACGGGCGATTTGTTTCATTCCTTGCGTTGTGATTGCCATCAGCAATTACATTATTCCTTAAAAAAAATCAGTGAAGAAGGGGGACTCTTGATTTATTTAAATCAAGAGGGGAGAGGGATTGGGTTGTTTAATAAAATTAAAGCCTATGCCTTACAAGAAAAAGGCTTAGATACGCTAGAGGCCAATGAACAATTAGGCCTGCCAATTGATTCGCGAAAATACTATCTTGCAGCCAACATCTTGCGTAATAAGAAAATTAAAAAACTAAAATTATTAACGAATAATCCTGAAAAAGTAAACGATTTAAATCGTTATGGGAGTTTTGATGTGGAGGCGATGCCTTTGCCTGCTTTTTATAATGAGTACAATGTGGATTATCTCAATGTAAAGAAAACAAAATTACAACATACTATTTTAAGGTCTGATCATGAATAAGATAAATATAGCTATTATAGTGAGTGAGTTTAATCAAAAAATCACGAGTGCTTTGTTGGAGGGGGCCCTGTCTGCTTTGGCTAAAGCCAGCATCCGATCGGATCAATTACACGTGGTGAAAGTGCCGGGCGCCGGTGAAATTCCTTTAATAGCCAAAGTGCTGGCGAAAAAAAATAAATATGATGCCATCATTTGTTTGGGGGCGGTGATTCGAGGTGACACGGATCATTATGATTATGTGTGTCAGCAAGTCAGCCAAGGTTATCAACACGTGATGTTGGAATTTGAAATACCCCTTATTTTTGGGGTCTTAACAACACATAACGAAGAACAAGCTTGGGCCAGACTGGGTGGTGCTGAAGGTCATAAAGGAGAGGACGCCGCTATGACCGCTCTGTCTATGATTAAATTGATGAGGGAATTGGGTTGAGGCGAGGGCGTTACATCAACTCTTCCCAGCGCTGATACGCATTTTTCAATGCGTCTTCAATTTTCTTTAATTCCCCCAGCGTTTTTGTGACGATTTCTTTTTCTTGCTGATAAAAACCGGGTGCAGCCATGAGCTGCAATAGTTTTTTTTGTTCGGCTTCCCATTTTTCGATTTGTTTAGGCAGCTTGGCTAATTCTTTTTGTTCTTGATGACTGAGGTTGCCTGTCTGAGAAATTGATTTTTTCGGTTCAGCCGCAGACGGTTTTTTTGTGGATAAGGTGATAGAAGTTTGTTTTTGATGCCAATCATGATAGCCGCCAATGTATTCGGTGATTTTTCCTTCCCCTTCAAACACGAGTAAACTTGTCACAATATGATCAAGAAAATCACGATCATGGCTCACTAATAACAAGGTGCCTGGAAATTGAGACAGTATTTCTTCTAGCAACTCTAGGGTTTCAATATCCAAATCATTGGTAGGTTCATCCATCACAATGAGATTGGCGGGATGGCTAAAGAGACTGGCCAGCAATAAGCGATTACATTCACCGCCCGACAGGGCTTTGACGGGTGTGTGGATACGTTGAGGAGGAAATAAAAAATCACTTAAATAACTGATAATATGTTTTTCTTTTCCGTTAACATTAATGCTGGTTCTCCCTTGGGCCACATTGTCGATGATACTTTTTTCTGGATCAATGCTTGCGCGCAATTGATCAAAATAAATAATTTTTAATTGTGAGCCATGTTCCACCTGGCCAAAATCGGGTTTAAGTGTTTTTAATAAAATAGATAAAAGGGTGGTTTTGCCCACGCCATTGGGACCCAGCAAACCAATACGTTCACCACGTAAGATTCTTTTTGAAAAATTTTTGATGATAGATTTTTGATTATAAGTGTGTGAAATTTCATTTGCATCAATCACTATTTGGCCTGAACGGTCTGCACGATTGAAATCAAAACTGGCGATGCCTTGTATTTCTCGACGCTCTCTTCGTTCTTTTCGCATGCTTTCCAATGCGCGCACACGTCCTTCGTTTCGAGTGCGACGTGCTTTAATACCTTGACGTATCCAGCGTTCTTCTTCTGCCAGTTTTCTATCAAATTCATGATTAAATTTTTCTTCTGCAGATAATCGTTCTTCTTTTCGTCGTAAGAAGTTTGCATAATCACCTGGCCAAGAGGTCAGATTTCCCCGATCTAATTCAATGATGCGCGTGGCCAAACGCCTTAATAAAGCACGATCATGGGTGATAAATAAGATCCCCCCTTTGAAATTTAAAAGTTGTTCCTCTAGCCACTGAATAGAATCCACATCTAAATGATTAGTCGGTTCATCCAATAAGAGTAAGTCTGGTTCAATCACCAAGGCTTGTGCCAAGGCCACACGTCTCAACCATCCGCCTGATAATTCAGACAATAAGCGATCGGCGGGTAAGTCTAATCGTGTCAGAGTGGCTTGAATTTTATTTTCAAATTGCCATCCGTCTTGTGCATCAATGGCTTGTTGTAATTGAGCTAAGTGTGAAAGATCGTCAGATGTCATCGTGAGTTGATGAGATAAAGCGTGATATTCCGCTAAGAGTTGACCTGTTTTTTCTAATCCTGTTGCGACGGCTTCATACACAGTTTGATTCAGTTGTTGCGGTAATTCTTGTTTTAAGCGAGCGATGCGCATTTGTGGATCACGAAATACTTTTCCGCTGTCAGGGGCGAGACTACCCTCGATGATTTTTAACAAAGAAGATTTACCTGCGCCATTGCGTCCAATCAAACAAACGCGTTCACCTGAAGAAATATGGAAATTAACTTGATCAAGTAAAGGCGCTGAGCCAAAAGCCAGATCGATTTTTTCTAAACTGAGGATGGTTTGCATAGAAGGTATCTTAAAAAACAACGATTTTGTGTAAACTGCGTACCCATTTGTTTCTTTATGGGTACGCAACATGAATATATTTTTTACATCGGGGCAACAATGTAAAGGCTCGAGCTTGCTTGAGATGCTTGTGGCGTTAATCCTGCTCATGACCGCATCGCAATGGATGGTGGAAGTGTATGCGATGTTTATTAAACAAGCAAAGCACCAAGAGAGTTTGCTTTTAGCACAAGTTGAAAAAGAAAATGCCTTGGAGATGGAAAAAATAAAGTCAAGTTAGTTGGGCGGCTTCGCATCCTTGTCGTCAAGAGGTATAGTTTAAGTTCTCACTTGGATCGGGAGGGATGGATATGAGAGATCAAGACTATAGGCGCTTTATTTCTTTATTGAAATTTGTGTATGGAGGTGTGTCTGATAATTTTTTTCTCAAATTCAAGGCGGTTAACCTTGATCGTGATCTTGATAGAATACCTAAGCGGGAAAATGTGGTCCGACCTATCCTAAAGGAGTTGCAAGGAACGTTGGAGGTCTTAAACAATCCATCGCTTTACCTACCCAAATTAGCAAGCTCAGAGGCTAAAGCAGATTTTTTTAGTCTTGTTTTTAGTCTGTCTTATTGTTTTTCTGAGTTGCTTGCCCTGGCCGAGCGAGCAAGAAATGAATATGCAGCGAGATTAAACCTCAGTTTTGCGATTTTGCCTGATGTGCAAACTTTGAAGACGGGCCTGCAGACAAGCTGTGGCATCAATTTTTCTGATCGAGCTATGCCAGGCAGCAAGGGGAAGAATTTTT
>JACREE010000045.1 GCA_016218405.1 Gammaproteobacteria bacterium | reverse complement strand
TTACAACAACAGAAAAGACTTGAAGAAGAACGTCTTGCCGCAGAGCAACGCCTCGCACGTGAACGCGCAGAGCAGCAGCGCCTCAGAGAACAAGCGTTGCGTAAGCAGGAAGAAGCAAGATTGCGACACACTCTGAGTATGCAGCCTGTTGAGTCTCCCTCCAACGTAGCTTCAAATCAAAAACGAACTCCCGTGAAGTCGAATCAATCTAAACAGGTTCGGGCATCCCGTCCTGCTCAAGTTCAGGTGGAACCATCTGTTCCTCCCGTTAAACCTGAATCAGAAAAACCCACTCAAGCTGCCTCTGTTTCTCAGGCCTGGCATGAAAGATTGTATCAAGCCGTTTTGAGTCGAAAAAAGGAAGATGTTGAGGTCATACTGGGTGAAAAAACATTGAGCGAAGGTGACAATGAACACCTTGCGCAAGCTTTTATTTTATTAGGTGTAACTCAAGAAGATTGTGTGGGTAATCCGATTACGATGGCGATACGAAAATTGCTGGTTGAGAAGGGTGCATTTAAGGCGTCTATGGGACAAGAAGGCGGCCTTATTTTTTATGCGGCAAGACACAATGAATATTATTTGATGAGTGCTTGTTTAATTCAGGCGCCTGAATTATTAACGGCTAAAGATAGAGAGGGTAAAACACCTTTAGTCATTGCAGCAGAATCAGATTCTGTGACGATGTGTCGATTGTTATTAGGTCAGGATGCATCGTGTTCGCGCATACCGTTTAAAGATCGTGTGCTTGCGCTCAGTCATGCTGCAGAAAAAAGAGCTGAATCAACTTTTTCAGATTTATTAAAGCATGTCATGCACATGGGGCATACCCTTTTTGCATTGCTAGAACATGCTCATGCAGAAGACTTGGAGGGCTTGTGTCATCGTCTCGTTGCTTTGCATTCAGGCGGAAGGGATGGCCTGGGTCATAGTTTGTTGTATCGTGCGATACGGGCAAATAATGAAAGTTTAACGTTTTACCTTGAAAGACAAGGTGTATCTTTCACTGAGTCAGAAAAACAAGAATTTCAGCAAGAAAGAAATGTTTCATCAGTGCGTTTTTTTGCACCACCCCCGCTTATTACCCTGGTACCCGTCATGATTGTTCCGACCCTCCCAACACAACCCCAATCAGATTCTTTTGAAAAAATGAGATCAAAGTGATGAGGTAATTTGCTAAGCAATCCACTCAACCTATCTCGAGTTCACGATCCGTTTTACGATCCCTTTATTTAATACTTTTTCTGGGTAACGCGTCCAAGGTATGCCGTGGCCTTGCACAGGGAAGAGTTTAAATTTGCATTGCTCAGGGTGTTTGTTTTTATTTTTCAATTTTTCGAGTTGTTCATCGACTAAATAGCGATCGCGTTCACCTGCTTCATAATGCCAGGTTTTTTTAGGTGGTGTGTTGTCTGTCATTTGTCGTTCACTTGTTTTGTAAGAATGACGCATGAAAGGTAACAGAGAATTAAATAAACCAAAGCGATTAGAACCCATTCTGCGTTCTGATTTTTTCTGTGAGGAAAGGGGTGTGCTTAAGGGTGAGACAGGCACAGATTCTTGGGGGACAGGTTCACTGTGACGGAAGTAGCTGCGTTTGAATTCAGGGTCAAGTGCAGCGCGGAGTAAGCGCCATATAAACACCGCTAAATTAATAATCCATTCTGAAAAAGAAGGTGCAGATAAGACTACGCTGGTGATTTTGGGTTGTTCATCAATAAAGGTACGTTGATGTGCTAATAAGGCGCCCCCGAGGCTGTGTCCTACTAAACCAATAGAAATAGTTTCTTTTGAGGCGCCTTTGATAAATTTTTCGGGGGATTCACTGAGTTCAGTGCAAAATTTTCTAAATTGAATGGCTAATAAAATGGGTGGAATACTTCGAAAAGTTGTATCCCATCGGTGATCATCGAAGCCATGCCCGTAATGATCATAACAAATCATGGTGTAATTTTTTTCTTGGAAGAGTCGTCCCAAGGTGTTGCCCGATTCAGTGCTATCGGTCCAGCCATGAAGAAAAGCGACAACATTTTTTGTGTTACCATCTTTTGCTGGCAAAATACGAACATTTAATAATTGTGTGACTTCTACGGAATCAAGGTTGCTTCGTTTGGGAAATAATTTTTCATAATACTCTAAAACATCCAGAATATATTGTCTGAAATGACTGAGAAGAGGATCAGAGTATTCCTTGCAATTCAAATGAAGTCGAATGGCCTGTATTTGATTTTTTACAGTGTCTTCTGCGGTTTCTCCTTTTATTTCTTTGAGTAAGTGATTGATTTCATTAATACTAAATTGTCTGCAAGTGGCGATTTTGTTGGATTTTTCTTCTTTGTAAGTGTCGATCGCCGCGCTAATGAAGTCTGCCAAAGTGTAGGTAATGTTAACTTCTATGTCTTGATAAGGGGGTAATTGTTTTCCAAATTGATCGTCTAACAATTGATATAACTGATCATAATTCCACAAGCATTTATAGATATCATCTTCTAAAGCACTGCGAGACAGTGGGCCTCGACTGTATCCTTTCCAAACACGCTCACCCTCTTTATCTTTGTGATCTTGTTTTTTTAAAAAATATTTTTCTAATTTTTTACGAAGGGTGTCATGATCAGGGCTGTTACGGATGATTTCTTTTATTTCTTCGATGTTTTTTTGACGTGTATGTTTGGCATGCCAAGGGTGCGCTTTTTTATAATGCGAAATAGCTTCGTCTAATGCATTCTGTAAATGAGTCATGAACGTAGAAAATAAAATTTGTTGTTCAGGCGCAGTGCTTGTCGAGCACTTACGCCACTCCGTTAATAATGCGGTTATTTCATTTTTTTCCTGGAGACGATCGAGTAGAAGAGGATGCGCTTCTAAATGCTCCGAAACCGTATGCATGAAAGAAGCAGCGTTGTCGGTGAGTGAGCTCATTGTCATAGTCTCCTTTTTTAAAAAATAACGTAAATTAAATTAATAAGTGGCAAGTATGTGCCTGTCACTCTATACATTTCTGGTTATTATTTTGTACCGTGAATTAAGCTGCCCAGTCCGTATTCTTCGAGCGCCTCTTTTAAGCGTTTTCGGACAAGGTGAGGTTCTGATAGCGTGAGTACTTCTTGTAAAAGTTGACGTGCCATATCCAGTGTAAAGCTACGAATAACCCATTTAATGCGTAATAAGCTTGCTGCATTCATGCTGAGTGCATCAAATCCCATTGCGATAAGCAGTATAACCGAAAGCGGGTCGCTGGCCATTTCGCCACAAATACTGACAAGTTTACCTGCTTTATGTACATTTTCCACTGTTTGAAGCAGTGCAGAGAGGACAGCGGGGTGTAATGAATCATATAAGTTTACTACGCGCGCGTTGTTTCGATCAACAGCAAGCAGGTATTGGGTGAGGTCATTGCTTCCAATTGAAACAAAATCAACGCGTTCTGCGATGAAATCAGATTGATAAACAGCCGAGGGAACTTCAATCATGACTCCGATGGGAGGGAGTTGTATGTCGCTGGTTTCCGCTGAGATTTCATGAAAAGCTTTATTGATGAGGCGTAGTGCCTCATCAATTTCACTGAGCGTGCTGATCATAGGTAGCATAATACGTAAATTATTTAATCCCTGATTGGCACGCATCATGGCGCGAAGTTGCGTTAAAAATACTTCAGGGTGATCCAGCATCACGCGAATACCTCGCCAACCTAAAGAAGGATTTTCTTCAACGATAGGAAAATAGGGTAAGGGTTTGTCGCCACCAATGTCTAAGGTGCGCATGATCACGGGTTTAGGTGCTTGTGATTTTAATAATTGTCGATACAAAATACGTTGTTCTTCTTCAGAAGGAAAACTATCGCGAATCATGAAGGGGACTTCAGTACGATAAAGACCAATGCCATCGGCTTCTTGTGTCAGCGAAATGCTAGCGTCAGAGGGCAGCCCTACATTGATTAAAAGTGGAATCGTGTGCCCGTCTAATGTTTCACTGGGGAGTCGACGTAATTCATCCAAATGTGCTTCTAGTTTTTCTTCTTGTTGAATTAATTCTTGATAATCATTAATGAGTTTTTCTGAAGGAGAAATAAAAACTTGTCCGTAATAACCATCTACAATCAAGGAAATACCATCATTCACTTGGTTGGGAATGCTATTAATACCCATGACAGTGGGCACGCCCATGGCCCTGGCTAAAATAGCTAGGTGAGAATGGGTGGAGCCGCGTGCGCAAACGATGCCGATCACTTTACCTGTGGTGGCATGTGCTAAATCAGCTGCGGTGATTTCATCTCCAACCAAAATAGTGTTGGTTTCATAGCGAATTTCTTTGGGTTGATTGTTTTGAAGATGTGAAAGAATGCGTTGCCCTAAATCTTTTAAATCATTAGCGCGTTCACGCAAGTAAGGATCATCAATGATTTCAAATTGCTGAATGTGATTGTGAATAACTTTCTTTAATGCGCTTTGTGCCCATAAGCCTTGTTTGATGTAGCTGAGGATATCTTGACTTAAGCTGTCGCTTTCCAAAATACGCAAGTAGACGTCAAACAAAGATTGATCTTCTAGAGATAAATGAGGGGCAAGACGCTGGCCAATGGCTGCAATTTCGGCTTTTGTTTCATCGAGTGCACGTTGAAATTGAGCAATTTCTCCTTCGATATCTGTGATAGGTTTGTCCGGCACTGTATGAAGATCAGCCAGCGGAAATAAACGTACGGCTTTTCCAATGGCAAAGCCAGGCACGGTGGGTAAACCATATAAAGCAATTTCTGGGTTATTGTTTGCGTAAGTGGCATCGAAAAGATGGGTTACCATGCCGATAGTTTTAGCGTGTGCGATAGTCGCTGCGATTTGTGCGGCTAGGGTAATTAAAAATGCTTCCTCTGTGTCATCAAAACGCCGTTCTGCTTTTTGCTGAACAATGATAACACCCAATAATTGACGATGATGCATGATGGGGGTGCCCAGCAACGCATGAAATGCTTCTTCGCCAACCTCCGTATGAAGTGAAAATTGCGGGTGCAGGGTGGCATCTTCAATATTTAAAATTTCACTGCGTTGGCCAATTAAACCCACGATGCCTTCGTCGAAACGTAAACGTGTTTGACCGACGCAGCTAGGATTAAGGCCATCTGTTGCCATGAGAATATGTTGTTGGGTGCGGGTATCGTAAAGAAAAATAGTGCAAGCATCTGCTCCAATGGCTTCGCGTACACGTTGAACTAAAATTTGAAGCGCTTCGCCTAAGTTATGCGCATTATTGATTTCTTGTACGATGCGGCGAAGGGTATTTAGCATGAAAAAAGCACTCGTTTTGCGTCAATCTTACCTGAGGTTCAGGTTCGAGGTGGGTGAGAATGGGGAATCTGTTTATTTCTTACTTTTTTTAAAAAAGGAGCCAGTTCTTGTAGCGCACGACGATAGACTTGTCGCTTAAAATGAATGACTTGTTGTAAGGGGTACCAATAGCTGACCCATCGCCAATCATCAAACTCGGGGTCGTCATTACGGTCAAGACACACGGCGCTGTCTTCACTGAGTAACTTCAACAGATACCATTTTTGTTTTTGCCCAATACACAGTGGTTTAAAATGTTGACGTTGTAAATATTTGGGAAGACGATAGCGCAACCAACGTTTAGTGCAAGCGATAATGGCTACATCTTCTGTGTTTAAACCTAATTCTTCATGGAGCTCGCGAAACAGCGCTTCTTCCAGACTTTCATTGTATTTAATTCCACCTTGTGGAAACTGCCAGGCATCTTGACCGATACGTTTTCCCCAGAGCACTTGACCTTTTTCATTGGCGACAATAATACCAATGTTGGGTCGAAAACCATCTTTATCAATCACGCTATTTCTGCCTGAGCATACTATTCAAATAGTATAGTCTAGGGGGATGACAAAATATGTCAACAGTCCCTCCCTAGTATGTCTTGAATTTCTTTTTTACGCATTTCAAGCGAAGGCACGGGTGCAGATAGTTGACGTTGTATTTGTGCGCGTTGTTGTCGTTGCTGATGGCGCCAGCGTGCTTTTTCTTTAGAAAAAAGTGCAACAGGGCTGGCTTGCATATGAATACAGTCCATCGGGCAAGGGGCTAGACACAAACCGCAGCCAATGCATTCGGCTACTAACACCGCGTGCAGTTGTTCGCTGGCACCCACAATAGCATCAACCGGGCAAGCAGGTAAGCATTTTGTGCACCCGATGCATTGGGAGGCATCAATGACGGCATACTTAAAGTCGGGTGCGTTTGTTTTGCTGGTCATGGGCGATTATTTTACAGGCATACCGGGCTGTGCACCGTCATGGGGTTCCAGCAGCCAAAGTCCTTGCCCATCACCGGCTAAAACCAACATGCCTTCAGAAAGACCAAAACGCATTTGACGTGGTTCCAAATTTGCCACAATAACAGTGAGCTTTCCTTCCAACTGTTCAGGCGTGTAAGCACGTTTGATACCTGCAAAAATTTGGCGTGTACCAGAACCGATGTCTACTGTTAGTTTCAGTAATTTATTTGCTTCAGGAATAGCTTCCGCTTTGATAATTTTGACGATGCGTAGGTCGAGTGCGTCAAATTTATCGTAGTTAATGAGAGGCTTGATAGGTTCAATGGCAGAAACCGCAGCGGGGTTGTCAGAAGGCGTGTCATGTGTTTGTGCAGCGTCAGTCATGCTTTGGATCCTTGTGTGGTCAATGCGTTGCATAAGGGGTTCAAAATCGTTGAGTGTATGAGTGAGATAATCCGTTAAATTGGCCCAATTGAGCGAAGGGGTATTTAAAAATAATTCAACACGTGCGGCAGTAAGAGGTAAAATGGGTTTTAAATAGGTGATCAAGACTTTGAATAAGTTTAATCCCAGGCTGCATACCTCATGCACTTTGGGTAGCGAAGCTGGATCTTTGGCTAAGAGCCAAGGTTTATATTCATCAATGTAAGCATTGATTTTATCGGCCAAATTCATGATGAGTCGTGCGGCTTTGCTGTAGTCGCGCGTGGTGTAATACATTTCGATGGTTTCTTTTTCTGCGATGATCGTTAGCCACAGAGGGTGAGAGACAGGTTCACGGCGTAATTGATTATGAAAATGTTTCTTCAGTAAAGCAGCTAATCGACTGCCAATGTTGATCACTTTTCCCACGAGGTCTGAATTTATTTTCAGCATAAAATCTTGCAGGTTAAGATCAATGTCTTCCGCACCGCTCGTGAGTTTGGATGCATAATAATAGCGTAAATATTCAGGTGAAAAATGGTTTAGGTAAGTGCGTGCATTAATATACGTGCCGCGTGACTTTGACATTTTTTGATTATCAACGGTGAGAAAACCATGTGTAAAAATAGCCGAAGGTAAGCGATACCCGGCTTCTTTTAACATGGCTGGCCAAAACAGAGCGTGAAAATACACGATGTCTTTTCCAATAAAATGATACAACTCTGTTTTATCGTTTTCCCAAAATTCAGAAAAATGAATAGCGTGATTTTTTTTCGTGAGATTAAGCGTAGAGGCCATGTACCCCACAGGGGCATCTAGCCACACATAAAAATATTTATTTTCTGTGTGAGGAATAGGAAAACCAAAATAAGGAGCATCGCGTGAAATATCCCAAGGTTGTAAGCCTGTCTGTAGCCACTCATTTAATTTGTGTGCAACAGGAGAAGATACTGTGCCGCTGTGTATCCAGTTTTTTAAAAATTTTTCATATTTAGGTAAATCGAAAAAATAATGAAGGGATTTTTTTAAAATAGGCGGTGTTTGCGTTAGGGTAGAAAGCGGATGTTTAAGTTCGGTGGGTGAATAAGCCGCACCGCATTTTTCACAATTATCGCCATATTGATCGGGGGCATCGCATTTAGGACAAGTGCCTTTTACATAGCGATCGGGTAAAAACACATGTTTGATGGCATCATAAGCTTGTTCAACTTCTTGTGTGAAGATGGCGCCCGCTTTTTCTAGTTTTTCATAGATTTGATATACCAACTGTTTGTTTTCATCTGAGTGCGTGGTGTAGTAATTATCAAATTCAATCAAGAAATCCTGAAGATCGGTTTTATGTGCTTGGTGCAAGGTTTGAATCATTTCTTCGGGTGAAGTGCCTTCTCTTTCAGCGCGAAGGGAAATAGCGGTGCCGTGTGCATCGTCTCCACAGATAAAAAGGCAGGTATGCCCCTTCATTTTTTGGAAACGGACCCAAATATCCGCTTGAATGTGTTCCACCATGTGGCCTAGGTGGATCTCACCGTTTGCATAGGGTAGGGCCGCTGTGACAAGAATTTTTTTGGATTTTGTTGACATGGTATATAATTCTCGCGCAAAACCGTAATGATACCAGAAAATAAGGTGAAGATAATGACAGAACGTCCGTCTGTGAGCAGTCATGCCGTGCAAACAGGTTTAAAACCCTTGCCCGGGGTGAAGAATATCATTGCCATTGCCTCAGGCAAGGGAGGCGTGGGTAAATCCACGGTCACAGCCAATTTGGCGCTGGCTTTACAGGCTGAAGGCGCGCGGGTAGGGGTATTGGATGCGGATATTTATGGTCCAAGTCAACCCATGATGTTGGGCGCGACGACGCGTCCTTTGGTGCAAGATAAAAAAATGCTGCCGGTGGTGTGCCATGGTATTCAAACCATGTCTATTGGCTATTTGGTGGAAGAAGATACACCCATGGTGTGGCGTGGTCCGATGGTGAGCATGGCTTTACAACAAATGTTAAATGACACTTTATGGCAAGACTTGGATTATTTGATTATCGATTTGCCACCGGGTACGGGGGATATTCAACTGACATTGGCTCAAAAAGTGCCCTTGAGTGCAGCGCTCGTGGTGACGACGCCACAAGACATTGCCTTATTGGATGCGCGTCGTGCGATAGAAATGTTTAATAAAGTGCGTGTGCCAATTTTAGGGGTCGTGGAAAACATGAGTTACCATCGTTGTACTCAGTGTGGTCATCACGATGCTTTGTTTGGTGAGGGAGGGGGTGAACGTATTGCCGCACAATACGGGGTGAAAGTCATGGGTGCTGTTCCCTTGGCACGGCCTATTCGTGAACAGGTTGATCAAGGTTGTCCCACGGTGGTTCATGATCCTGAGGGTGAAGTGAGCCAAATTTTTCGCACTATTGCACGTCAAGTGATGAGGAGTCTGGCGCAGCAGAAAAAAGATTACGCGGCCAAATTCCCTACTATTACGGTTGAGAAAGGCGCGTGACGGCGCCTGTCGTGCTCATCACGGGCGCCGCGCGACGTATTGGCGCGGTCATCGCAACACATTTACATGAACATGATTATCGCCTCATTATCCATTGCCATCATTCACAGGAACAGGCCCGGCATTTGGCAGAGAGTTTAAATTCGAAGCGTCCACATTCTGCCCATGTCATTCCCCAAGATTTGGCGGACATTGAAAATTTACCCGCCTTTATTCAGCGAGTGGTAGACGTGTGGGGGCGTTTAGATGCTTTGGTGAACAATGCCTCTTGTTTTTTTCCCACTCCTTTCGGTAGCGTGACGCAGCCAGCTTGGCAAACCTTATTAAACATTAATCTACAATCTCCTTTTTTTCTTGCTCAAACCGCTTGGCCTTGGTTAAGACAGACAGAAGGGGCGGTGGTGAATATCACAGACATTCACGCTAGGCATGCTTTACGGGATTATTCAGCGTACAGCGTGAGTAAAGCAGGTTTATTGATGGCTACCACGGTTTTGGCGAAAGAAATGGCACCTCAGGTGCGGGTCAATGCCGTTTCTCCAGGGGCGATCTTGTGGCCAGAAGGAATAAATGAATTGTCTGAACAAGGTAAACAGGCAATATCTCAAAAAACAGCCCTGAAGCGGGCTGGTACTCCCTTAGATATCGCTCAAGCTGTCTTGTATTTTCTTCAAGCGTCTTATGTGACGGGGCAAGTGTTGGAGGTGGACGGAGGGCGCTATCTTTGACTGTACTATACTCAACACTATACTCAACGTTATAGCAGCTAAATGAGCGAAGGAGAGGGTATGCCTCCAGAAGAAGAGCTGACGCAGGAGCAGAAAAACGTCATAGAAGCGCTGAAAAAATTTCTGTCAGGGAATGAAGATTTTTGGAAAAAGCCTCTTTTTGGAAGCAATCCACCCCAAATTCTGCGGGATTTTTATGAACAGGCTGAATCGAGCGAACCATTTAGAGAAAAAGTAATACTTGCCTTAAAAAATTTACCCCATGAGCCATTAGATTGGCTTAAGCGTCAGTGTTATTGGGGAGGAATAGGCAGTGAGGGTATTCAGAGTGTGGGGGATGCTTTGGGTCAAATTTGTTTAGAAAGGCGTGAGAGGGCAGAGGAAGTTGCAGAGTTCAACAAGATATCGAAAGAATCTATAAGCGAATCAGAGTCTGTAAGCATATCAGAGTCTCCCCGTGTTGAACCAACAGCACATACTGTTTCAGATACAAAAAGATATCGAGTGAGGGGCCTGAGTGCGCGGACAAAGTGGGGCAAGCAAATTAATGCTTTGTGCGATTTATTGAAGAAACCACAAAGTGCATCTGAGTTATCCCAGACTTTCGATTTATTACGAATTCATTATGCGGATGCCTTGAGGAAGGAGTGGTGGGCAAAATTCGTGGATTGGATTACAAGGGGTAGTTTGAGTTTGCGGAAAAACGATTGTGATACCACACGGCAAGGTTGGCTGCAGACGATGAAGGAGGAGGGGTCGTCATCCCCACTAAACTCATCGTTAGTGC
>JACREE010000044.1 GCA_016218405.1 Gammaproteobacteria bacterium | reverse complement strand
GTGATATCAAGATCTTCTGAAAATCTAGAAATTAAGGAATAGGCCTTTGAAAGTGATGTTCCACCTTTAAATAGTAATCTGGGTTCATTCTTTTGTCGCCTGTTGAATAAGAGATCTAAAATCCAGCATATCCAAAAATCTTTTTCTATATTTTGAAGTGGTACACCAAGGTTGTTTGCAGACGTTAAAAATAGATTGCGGCGATCTTCTTTTGATGCTGAGATAATTCGATGAAAATCCATGTTCATGTAAGATATTCCTTTCTGTTAAATTAATTATATTAGTAAAGCAATTCTCGAATCCATTTTTGCATCCATGCCGGAAGTGTGTGTAGTCCAGATTGAATATCTTTTCTGAGTTCACTTCCTTTTTTAGATTTCTTTAGCAATCGAATTAACTTGGCACGAAAAAAATCTTGCTCGATTTTTTCCGTATTTTTTATCGCATCACGTAGCCAGTATAAGGCCTGGATTATGTGCATTGCTGGGCGATTAGCCCAATAAAGTTTACTAGGTGCCGTTAATTTAAATTGAATGATTAGATTTCCGATTTTGATAGGGCGTAGGCGGGCATCTGTGTGTACAATCACCTGCCCAGGGACTGCATTGGTTAAACCAAGATCGTTAGCGCATGTCATTCCGTCAATCAAAATTCGTATTTGATCTCTTCGCCCAATGGCATTAATTATGCTTTTATAATTTGGCGTATTTAATTGACTGGTCAGAGAATTCAATCGGGGTTTGTCATATAAACCACGATCAATGCGTCGAAGTTTATGGGTTGCAACCAATCGTTGTAAAGCTTTATCAACAGCATCACGACTTCCCAGATCAAGGAAGTCCGCTGGAGTCCAGACGCTGTCAGAGCTGGTATCAGTAATGCGTCGCAAAATTAACTGTTTGAATGAAAGATTTGAGTTGGGCATATTGACTCCATGTCTGATAAGTGTATACATATTTCGGACATATGTCAAAGGATAGCTTGGTTTTTGTCAGAAGTGGGTGAAGGACATCACTGGTATCGATGTGGGGTTTTGAGCGATGGTTAAATCCACTCACCTTGCCACAAACGTTCTAAAAATTCGCGCCAAGGTAAAATAAGAATAGCTTGGCCGTTTACAGATAAGCGGCGAGGCTTGCTGTCTTGACTGACCACGATGGCTTGTTTTGGTTTGTATTGTTCCGTAAAAGAAATCAAACCTTTTAGTTCAGATTGATGTACGGTTGTACTCATTTTTATTTCGATGGCAAGGTGCGCTTCACCTAAAATAAAATCGACTTCTAACCCCGATTTTTTTCGCCAAAAAGTAATGGAAAAATCCAAATCATTTAAGCCACGATAAGCCATCAATTCAGTTAAGATGAAATGTTCAAATGCTTGTCCTGCCGCGGTGCCTTGTAAGGCGGGTATTTTTTGTTTTGTTAAGCTGTTAGCAACGCCCACATCAAATAAATAAAATTTTGGTGTGCTGCTGATGAGGTCCCGTGACATTTTGGGATGGAAGGGAAAGACGAAATAACCCAGCAGTGTATCAACCAATATTTGATAATATTCTTTTACTGTTTTTGCATCGATACTACAGTCGCGGGCGATGTTGCTGAAATTGGTTAATTGACCATGGCTAAATGCTTGTAAATCAAGAAAACGCGCAAAAGCAGGTAGATTCCTAACAAGCCCTTCTGCTTGTATTTCTTCTTTTAAATAATCCTGTACATAGGCTTTTAAAGATCGTGTGTAATATTCACTTTGATAATGAGAGGGGATGAGCCCACGATTAAGGGCTTGTAATAAATTAAAATGAGGTATTTCAGGGAAAGTAAGGGGATAGAAATGATAACGCCATGCGCGCCCACCTAACAAATTAGCGGCGCCTTGTTTTAATTTTCTTGCGCTTGAGCCGCACAAGATAAATTGAATTTTATCACTTTCAATCAAGCTGTGTACTTCGTTCAATAAAATGGGAATTTTTTGAATTTCATCAATAATAACGGGGTGCTTGCGTTGTTCTGGAGATAGTGCAAGGAGTTCTTCGCGGAGTAGCTGAGGTTGCTTGAGTAGTCGGTTATAAAGATCGGTGTGTAATAAGTCATAATAAATCGCATCAGGAAATTTTTTTTTGAGATAGGTGGATTTCCCTGTTTTACGTGCTCCCCATAAAAAAGCTGATTGAAAGGGGGGTAAGTCTATCTTGAGGTATCGTCGGTACAACATAAGCCTTGTTCTTAAAAGGAATATATTCCTAAATAGTAGCACTAATTAGGAGTTTTATCCATTTTGGTGGGGGTGGTTAACAAAAAATTAGGCTGGGGAGCCTTCAAATGGCTAGGATGGTAGCGTCGCCTTGCTTGTACTTTTTTTGTCCTTTTGGTAAAATTAGGCTCATTGTTAGCGAAATGGAGAAAAAACATGTCGGACACTACAGGAATTTCTCGATCTCAGATTAAAAAATATGTGGAAGATAATTGGCGTGTGCTCCAGTTTGGGATCTTGGGCGTCCTTGATGGCTATTCTGAGCCTTCTACATCTCGCTCTAAATCTCGCTTCTTGCATGTCGCTGACTATACCCATCGTGAGGGGTTCAACTCACTTAATAGTAAGGCAAATGCATGGGGGTTAGGCAACTCTAAAGTCGTACCCTCCGGTCAATTATTCCCTGTCTATGGCTCCCCCACCCGGAAGACCAGCGCATCTCTTGAGCAGGAAACAGGTGGTACGGAACAACAAAGACAACAGTGGTTGATTGAGGCAATGGTTGTCAAATTTGATTCTTCTTTTGACGAGAATAACATCCGGGAAGAGCTCAAGAAAATTTTTCACTTTGCATATAAGAAAATGATCCATCATTTTGCTAATCTCCTCAAAGAATACGAAAAACTTTCTTATGATGATATACCCCTGGAAAATATGAAGAGATACAAAAAGCTTTCTTATGATGATATACCCCTGGAGATAATGATTATGAAGGGAGGTTCTTATTATCAGGATCCAATGGAAGATTACACAAAGGATGCCTTGGGACGCCCCTGGCGCCATCTAGAGATTGATGATGATTTCGAATCGGGAACAGCGCTGCAGTATGAACCATCGTCATTTAGATTTCCCTATTTATCAACAGTCGCCGAGAAGGTGCAAGCTTGCTGGGTTGCCTTTAAGAAGGTCACCCAATGGGGAGAGAGCCTCGCCAGATCTGTTGCCGTACGCCGCATAAACGTAATATGTGAGGGTGTAAAATGGGGTCTTCTGGGAGGAGTATGTTTAGTAGGTGTGCCAGTCTTTCCGCTCATGATGTTTGCCGCTGCTGGCCTAACCATCGCCTGCTCTGCGGTGGGGCTGCTGCTGGGGTTGCTGTGTGTTGCCTTTGTTCTTGCTGCAGCACTAGGAGTCGCATACGCGATAGTCAAGTATAAAGCTAAACAAACAAAGCTGATAAAAGAGAAGGGTGACGAAGTAGCACGGTCTGGTGTTGATGGGATCGAAAAATTAAAATTTGAAACAAAAGAGGTTGTTCCGCCCAGGAGTTCTTCGCTAGCCGCCCCTAACTTAGCCCATGCGCTGTCAGAACCCATTGCAGAACAAGAAATGACGACAATTCCTCCTGATGACTTAGAGACTTGCTATCTTCCTGTTTTCGCCGCGCCAAAGCTCTCCGTACAATCTAGTAGCGACAGCGGAGTAACAGCCACGCCAATGGCGGTGTCACCTTAAGGATTCCATTCATTTAAAGTAAGTGTTCGCATCTTCAGGTAAGAGAGGTATAGTCTACTCTATTGCGAGCGGAGCGAAGCAATCCAGATTGATGTGGATTGCTTCGCTCCGCTCGCAATGACGCCCCGGAGGGTAAGAGAAGCAATAACAAGCAGGGGGGATGAGCTATTACAGACAAACTCAAAAACCAGTATTTTCAAATGCGAGGAGTGTAGCTGGGCTTTCAAACAACTAAGGCGATACCACTGGCTTTATGACTTGTAATAACTGTTTAAATAACTTAGGGTTGCCTGCCACGATGTGCCCTGTTTCAAGGTAATTTTCACCACCATAAATATCGCCGACTAATCCACACGCTTCTTTGATAAGCAATGCGCCGGCGGCGATATCCCAAGGCTTAAGATTAAATTCCCAAAAACCATCATGACGTCCTGCGGCAACATAAGCCAAATCTAATGCGGCCGATCCTGCACGACGTAAGCCTGCGCAAATAGGTAATAACTCTTGAAAAATTTTCATGTAAGGCGCAAGCAAGTCATACTGCTGATAAGGGAAACCTGTGCTCAGCAACGCCGCATTTAAAGCAGCAACTTTACTTACTCGCATGCGTTTTTCATTAAGTTGTGCACCATGGCCTCGGCTGGCGCTAAACACTTCTTGACGCACAGGATCATAGACTAAGCCATGTTCAATGCGACCTTTGTATTGTAATGCAATAGAAACACAAAAATGAGGAATGCCATGCATAAAATTGGTGGTGCCATCGAGTGGATCAATGATCCACACATGATCATCACCTGCATGGTGACCCGTTTCTTCCGCTAAAATAGCATGATGAGGGAAAGAGTGGCGGATCACGCTTATGATTTCTTTTTCCGCCAAGCGATCTACTTCGCTGACATAATCATTCACCCCTTTTGTGGTAAACGTGATGCGATCTAAGAATTCAAGCGAACGCAAAATAATATCGCCCGCGTTGCGTGCGGCTTTGAGGGCGATGGTCAGTGTAGGGTGAAGCATGTGATTAACCTATCAGAGTAAATGAGCAACTTTGGAGCGATGATACGCAGGAATCGAAATTTAGGCCAGCAATAGATTGAGTGAACCAGAGATAAGGTGAGGTAGGAATGGCTTGTTGAAGCTTGATGAGCGAAAGTCGTCCTGCATCATATTGGCAGCCCACGATAAAAGGAAAGGCTGAGCGCGTGAGGACGCGTAAGAACTGGCTGTCATGAGTGACAAGGCCTGTGCGGATAGTCCACCCTTGGCAAACGCCGCCCTGGGTCAATCCGACGCATTGAGTGGCTTGTTTGAAGTCGGGGCAAGTGTCTGCCCAGCAAAGAGAGGCTGAGAATAAGCAAAAAAAGCTAAATATGCGTAGAGTGATTAGCATGAGGGTAGTCTTTTATGGATTGAACCATTACCATTTGGGGTTGAAGGATAAATTAATAGTAGCATCTTTTTTATGTGCATAAAATGCACTTCTTGGAAAACAAAGGCATGTCAGAAGAAATCATGGAGCCACAAGCTCTTCCCTTAGCCAAAGTGCAGGGGGAGTTGCTGATGGAACTGCCTCAAGATTTATATATTCCGCCTGATGCGCTAGAGGTGATTCTCGAAGCATTTGAAGGGCCGCTCGATTTTCTTTTATATTTAATACGTAAACAAAATATTAATATTTTAGATGTCCCCGTTGCTGAAATTACGCGTCAATACATGCATTACATCACCATGATGAAAGTGCTGCGCATTGAATTGGCAGCAGAATATTTGGTGATGGCAGCGACGCTGACTGAAATCAAGTCGCGACTTCTGTTGCCCAAGCCTGAAGTTGTTCAAGATGAAACAGATCCGCGCGCTGATCTCATGCGACGTTTGCAAGAATATGAGCAAATCAAATACGCTGCAGAAGCGCTCGATCGACTAACTCAGCAATCACGTGATACATTTTTATGTCGTGTGCCATTGCCTTTAGCATTAGCGCCATTACGACCGCCTCCTGAACTTGATTTGGTGGAATTGCTACAGGCCTATCAGGATGTGATGGCGCGTGCTGCGTTATTTGCAAAACATGCAGTGACGCTAGAACCTTTGTCTGTGCGTGAACAAATGATAAGAGTATTGGGGTTGATTAAAGATGAGGATTTCACAAGCTTCAGCCATTTATTATTGTTGAAAGAAGGACGTCTGGGGGTGGTTGTGACTTTCTTAGCAATTTTAGAATTGCTGAAACAAGCTGCCATTGATATTGCACAAGAAGCACCTTACGGTGCTTTGTATGTTCGTCCTGCCCATTGATTGTCTGAAGTAAAAGGAAGTGTCATGGAAATAACAGAGATAAAATTAATCGTGGAAGGATTGTTGCTTGCGGCGGGTGAACCTTTAACGCTAGAGCGTATGCGCCAACTTTTTTCAGAAGAGACTTCACCCACCTTACCTGAATTACGAGAAACGATTGCGTCTTTACGTGAAGATTATGCAGGCCGTGCGATTGAACTCAAAGAATTAGCCAGTGGTTATTGCTTTCAAGTGAAAGCATCGTATGGCACATGGATGTCGCGTTTATGGGAAGAAAAACCCGCGCGTTTTTCGCGTGCATTGTTAGAGACATTGGCCTTGGTGGCGTATCGACAACCTATTACACGCGCAGAAATTGAAGAAGTGCGAGGGGTGTCTGTGAGTTCTAATATCATGAAATCATTGTTGGAGCGTGAATGGATTCAAGTTGTAGGACATAAAGAGGTACCTGGACGACCTGCTTTATTTGCTACCACTAAGCAGTTTTTAGATCATTTTAATTTAAAAAGTCTGGAGGAATTGCCCGCTTTACTACCAGTTGAGCAAAAGATTGCTGAACAACTCGATTTTGCCCTAGAAAAACAAGAAAAAAATGAAGAAAGTGAAAAAAACCTCTAGAAAAACCTTGGGGATGTGATATCGTTACTTTCGTTGCTATTTTTCTCCACCACAACACGAGGATGCTGACATGGCTGCAAAGAAACCTGCAAAGAAAAAGGTAGTAAAGGCGGTAAAATCTTCCAGTGCGAAAAAGACAAGCGCAATTGGTAAAGCATATAACAAATCTGAAATGTACAATGAAATTTGTGATGTAACAGAGTTAACGCGCAAGCAAGTTGCTTCCGTGTTTGAACATATGACTTGCCTTATTGAAAGACATTTAAAGAAGGGAGGGGTGGGTGTATTCATCATGCCAGGCCTATTTAAATGCCAAGTTGTTCATAAGCCTGCTACAAAGGCTCGCAAGGGTGTGAATCCTTTCACGGGTGAAGAAATGATGTTTAAAGCTAAACCTGCCCGCAATGTTGTTAAAGTTCGCGCATTGAAAAAAATGAAAGAAATGGCCTGATCGACTCTGATTTCAAAAAAACCCCTGCTTGCAGGGGTTTTTTTGTTTGGCATATTGTTCTCTGTGAGTGATCCTTTCGCTACGTTAAAAAATAGTGTCGATATGTTGATAGTTCAACACCGTCCAGGTGTTAATTTTTTGTTGATGTTCACCGGTGTAAATTAAGTAGCCTTGTTTGCAACGATCGGGTGCTATTTTTTTGAAATACGATAATCCGGAAATAAAATTTGCATGAAATGTTTGAGAAGATTTGATTTCAATCGGTGTGAGGTCATTTCCCGATTTGTAAATGACATCAACTTCATGTTGATGGTTGTCTCGATAATAATAAAGCTGAGGATCAAGCCCTGCATTAAAGCGACATTTTAACATTTCTAATATGCATAAGTTTTCAACGAGTGCTCCCCGAAAAGGCCCATGTTGAGTTTGACTGGGGGTTTGAATATCGAGTAAATAACTGGCCAATCCCACATCGGTAAAGTAAAGCTTGGGTGATTTGATTATTCTTTTCCCCAGATTTTCATAATAAGGTTGCAACTGAAAAATAATAAAAGAAGCTTCTAAAATAGATAACCAGTGTTTAATGGTTTGTGCTGAAACACCTAATTCATTGCTTAAGCTTTGGTATTGAAGTATTTGACCGATGCGGCCGGCACATAATTTTATAAATTGTTGAAATAAATGCAAATCTTTAAGGTTAATCAGCTGACGCACATCGCGCTCTAAATAGGTTTGTAAATAATTACGATGTGCCTTTAAGGGTTCTAGGTGATCATGGTAAATACGCGGGTAACCCCCTGCAAACAACAATGAGTCTAGGCTTTGCGTGATGTTTGCTTGCTTTAACTCTTGCATGCTGAGTGGTAATAGTGTCAATAGGGCGGTGCGCCCCGCGAGCGATTGTGTTATGGCGGCGTGTAAGCTTAATTGATGACTGCCGGTGAGTATAAATGCCCCTTTTTTGGGGTTTTCATCAACGATGACCTGTAAGTAAGACAATAATTCAGGCGTCTTTTGAATTTCATCGAGCATGGCACCTTCGGGATATTGATGTAAAAACCCCCGGGGGTCTTCTTTGGCAAATTGTGCAATATCAGGCGCTTCTAAATTTACGTAAGGTTTTTCGGGGAAAATGGCTCTGCATAGTGTGGTTTTGCCCGATTGCCTGGGGCCAATAAAGGTCACAATTGGGTATTGTTTTGCCAAATTCAAGGCTTCTTGTGCAATAATGCGTGGAATCATAATTATGTACAATAGTTAAGTTGGACTTAGTTATTGTACACAAAAAACGAGTTTATTTCAAATGGGTGGAGCGGGTGATGGGAATCGAACCCACGCTATCAGCTTGGGAAGCTGAAGTTCTACCATTGAACTACACCCGCGTTATTTTTCGTAAGCGCCTACCACATATTAATGCAGTAAGGATAGTAAGGGTAGTAAGGTGAATTTTGGATGAGCACAGTTAAATCTGTTTCTAAATCACCGCGGTAGCAATTTTGGATAGGATAATACATTCCGTCCATCGCTAAATATTTAAAATCAACATTAAACAAAGTATAAAAAGTAGGGTAAATATCGAGGTGGGTGCCGGGCGAGAGGTAATGGTAGTTGGCAAAAATGCCTGTCGTCACGCGCACCATGGTGTTAGAACGGTTGGTAACACACAAAGATGCTTCATCATCAAAAAAACCGGCTTTTGTATTTTTTGCATAAGCCGGTGCAACACAGAAGAGGGTTGCGATAAGTAAAGCGAGAGGAATTATTTTTTTTAACATGGCGAAACCCTCAATAGAAATAGAAAAAATCGAAATGTTTGTAAGCCTTAATCATCTGTAACCTGATGCGCTCATTTGAGCCCCTGCAATCCTACTGCAGAGAAGAGGGTTGGTCAAATACCTGTCGTGATTGAAAGGACGGGATTTTATTTTTGAAAATGATAGCGTTGTTCCGGAATGGGATAAAGTTCAGAAAGTAGCATGGTTAATCCATTTTCCATCATCCTGCGTGCATGGTGTCGTTGAAGTTGTCGAGGTTCTTCTACGCCACAAGAGTGACAAATGATCCCCACTTCATGGACCATATTGCTCGCATAGTGATACACGCGTTCTGCTTTGGTGACAGGATCCAATCCGCGACGATAGCGTGGGTTGTGTGACGTGATGCCAGTGGGGCAAGTGTTTAAATGACAGCGTAGCGCTTGAACACAGCCGAGCGAAAACATAAATCCGCGTGCAGAGTTAATAAAATCTGCGCCTACGCACAGGGCCCAAGCAACATCACCGGGTGTCACTAATTTACCTGATGCAATGACTTTTACGCGTGAACGTAAACCGTACTCAGTGAGTTTGTTGACTAGCACGGGTAAACTTTCTTTGATGGGTAAACCCACATAATCCATGAGGCTGACAGGCGCTGCACCCGTGCCACCATCCTTGCTGTCGAGCGTGATAAAATCAGGTGCGGCATGGATGCCGCGATGCACGACCTCTAAACAAAAATCATCTAGCCATTCATAACTACCTAATACGATTTTAAATCCAACCGGTTTGCCTGTGACTTCACGGATATAGTTAATTTTGTCGAGTAATTCCTGAGAGTTGCGGATATCTGTATGTCGATTCGGGCTAATAGAATCTTCGCCCACCGTGATGCCGCGAATTTGGGCCACTTCTTCAGTGACTTTGATGCCAGGTAAAATACCGCCTTTGCCCGGTTTTGCACCTTGGCTCAATTTAATTTCAAACATTTTTATTTGTGGAAGTTGCGCTGCTTCTCGTAAACATTGTTCATCCAAATTACCTTTTAGGTCGCGAAAGCCATACTTGGCTGTACCAATTTGCGCAATCAAATCTGCGCCGCCGGATAAATGGTAAGGTGAAATACCCCCTTCTCCCGTGTTGAGCCAGCAGCTTGCCATGCGTGCACCTTGTGAGAGTGCTTCAATGGCTTCTTTTGACATGGCGCCATAACTCATGGCAGAGATATTAAATAAAGAGCGTGTGACATAAGGGGTGCGGCAATGAGGGCCGATGGTGACTTCTTGTGGCATGACGACGTTTTGTCCTAGGGAGGGAAAGGGCGCGTCGACAAAAATAATGGTTCCTACAGGTTGCAAGTCACGTGTCGAACCAAAACCTTCGACATTTTCGACATTTTTGGCGGCACGGTAAATCCAAGAACGGGTGGCGCGGTTAAAGGGAAGTTCTTCACGGTCCATGGCGAAAAAATATTGTCGTAAATAGACCCCCAGGGATTCTAAAAAATTACGCATGTGGCCAATGATGGGATAATTTCGCCAAATGCTGTGCTCTTTTTGTTCTCTGTCATAAATATAGAGGATAATTAGCGCCACCGCTAAAAGCAGAAGTAAGATATACTTGACATACATTTCAATCGCGAGTGTTTTGAATAAAAACAAAGTTTGTGGATCACACATGCAGACACTCCTTGTTTTAAATCTTCTTTAAATCCTTATGACGACTGCGCTGCTTGAACAAACAGGCTCATTTGATAACACACCTTGCCGAATGCTAAAGGGCGTGGGGCCCGCTTTATTTGAACGATTGCAGCGTTGTGGTATTGAAACTTTGCAAGATTTACTATTCCATCTGCCTTTACGGTATCAGGATCGCACGCGTCTTGCGACAATTGCGCAACTGCAGGTGGGGGATACGGCCTGGGTGGAAGGGGCAGTAGTGAATGTGGAGATTAAAGTTAAGCCACGCCGTACTTTATTGTGTCAGCTGCAGGATGGGAGTGGTGTGCTGACCTTGCGATTTTTTCATTTTTCAGAATTTCATCGAGCAAAGTTAATGGTGGGTGCGCGTATTCGCGCCTTTGGTGAAGTCAGAGGGTATGGTTTAAAAAAAGAATTGATTCATCCTGACTATCAAGTAGTTACCATGGAAGAACCTGTTGTAGTTGAAGATCAACTCACACCTGTTTATCCCACTACGTCCGGTTTGTCTCAGCGCGTTTTAAATCAACTCACCGATCAAGTGTTGGCGTTGTTACGTCAAGGAGCTTTGCTCAAAGAATATTTGCCTATTGAAGTGTTAACACATTTTAGATTATGTGCTTTGTCTGAAGCTTTAGCTTACGTGCACCGCCCACCTCGAGAAGCCAATACAGCCACATTGTTGATGGGCAAACATCCCATGCAACAGCGTTTGGCTTTTGAAGAATTATTAGCACATCATTTAAGTTTGAAAAAAAACAGAGAAAAAATAAATTGTTTTGTGTCACCTGCTTTCAAACCGAGTCAGGTTTTATTGCCCACATTTTTGAAAAAATTAGGTTTTGCATTAACGCGTGCTCAGCAACGTGTGTGTGAAGAAGTGAGTCGAGACTTACAAGGCAGCAAGCCCATGTTGCGTTTAGTGCAAGGTGACGTGGGTTCAGGAAAAACAGCCGTTTGTGCGATAGCCGCATTACAAGCCATTGAAAATGGCTATCAAGTTGCACTCATGGCCCCCACTGAATTATTAGCCGAGCAGCATCGACATAATTTTACGCGTTGGTTTGCTGATTTGGGTGTGGAAGTGCTCTTCTTAAGTGGAAAACAAAAAGGTAAATCGCGTGAACAAGTGTTGCAACGCATTGCAACAGAAAAAAATGCGATCGTGATTGGGACGCATGCTTTGTTTCAGGAGGATGTGTCATTTGCTTGTTTGGGTTTGGTGATCGTAGATGAACAGCATCGGTTTGGTGTGCAACAACGATTAGCTTTGCGCGATAAAGCAAAACAATGTCCGCATCAATTAGTGATGAGTGCAACGCCCATTCCGCGTACGTTAGCGATGGTGGCTTATGCAGATTTGGATCAATCGATCATTGACGAATTACCGCCAGGACGTATGCCGGTAAAAACAGCCGTGTTACCGCAATTGCGTCGAGAAGAAATTGTGTTGCGTATTCGTGAGCAATGTCGCGCAAAACATCAAGCTTATTGGATTTGTACGTTGATAGAAGAATCAGAAACACTGCAGTGTCAAACTGCAACGGATACCTACCTTGCATTAAGATGTGCTTTGCCTGAATTGCGATTGGGTTTGGTGCATGGGCGTTTGTCTGGACAAGAAAAACAAGAAATAATGGATGCTTTCCGATTAGGCACCCTAGATTTATTGGTTGCAACCACCGTGATTGAGGTGGGTGTAGATGTGCCCAATGCGAGTTTAATGGTGATCGAGAATGCAGAGCGTTTGGGATTGGCACAATTACATCAGCTGCGGGGTCGAGTAGGACGTGGTGCAAACGCCAGTTATTGTGTGTTGTTGTATCAAGCCCCTTTGTCTTTTTTGGCTAAGGCGCGATTAAAAGCCATGCGCGATACGCAAGATGGTTTTGTGATTGCAGAACATGATTTGGCTTTGCGGGGTCCGGGTGAATTATTAGGTACACGTCAAACAGGGTTGGTGCAATTTCGTGTGGCGGATATGGTGCGCGATAAAACCCTCATCCCACAAGTACAAGCAGCGGCTGAGCGCATCGACCCCAACCAGGCTGAATGTTTAATTCGTCGCTGGTTGGGGCAAGGTGAGCGCTATGCAAGAGTGTGAGGGTTATCTGCCTGAGCGAGGAGAATGGTTGGATGAAACCGCTGCCTTGCTAGTCGTAGCGACAGGGTTTCGTTGGCTCCATTGTCTGTGTGTAGCAGAGACGGCGGCAGCTTCCGTCTTGCCAGCGTCGTAAAAGGCTTTTGCTTTTTGTGCGGCTAACGCTGCTTCATAGGCGCGTACACCTGCTTGAAAGGCGAGATCTTGCTGTGCGCGGGTGAGGGGAGGATTGTAGGGGGAAGAGGTATCTGCTGCTGGGGAATGAGGATTTTGAGGGTTTGACATACGCTTGTGACTCCTGGGTGAGCTGTGATTTAATGTCGCGCCTATTGTAGATGAAACAGAACAAAAATGGAACAATTATGAACGATTTTTTGGCATTCGTTATCCAATATTGGGCTTTATGGCTAGCGACAGCCTTATTGGTGGTGCTTATTCTCTATTTTGAAATTCGTGAACATGCGCATGGTATTAACCAATTGTCCGCGCAGGAAGTGGTACGTTGGATGAATCATGAACGTGCAGTGGTGGTAGATGTGCGTGAAGCTCATGTTTTTGCAGAGGGGCATATTGTTGGATCGATCAACCTGCCTTTTAAACAGATGGCTACAGAATTAACCTCTCTTGAAAAATATAAAGAAAAACCCCTAATTTTGATTTGTCAGGCGGGGATACAAGCCTTAAAAGCAGCTAAATTATTGCGTCGTCATGGCTTTAAACAAGTTGTTGCCTTGAAAGGTGGCCTGGGTGCGTGGCGCGTGGCGAGTTTGCCCCTTAAAAAAGGGAAGTAAAATAAATTATTTTAGATAAGAAGGGGTGAGTCATGACAACTGAAACACAGAAACAACCTGAATTTGCTATTCAACGTATCTACATCAAAGATCTTTCATTTGAGGCGCCACAATCCCCTGAGATTTTTCAAAAACAGTGGCAGCCAGAAGTAAATTTGCAATTACAAACGAATACAAAATCCTTAGGGGATGATACGCATGAAGTTGAATTGGCTGTCACCGTGACGGCTACATCTGAACAAAAAACGGCATTTCTTGTTGAGGTGAAACAAGCGGGTATTTTTACCTTAAAGAATTTTGAAGAAGCGCCCTTAAAAGTCATGTTAGGCAGTGTTTGTCCAGGCATCTTATTTCCCTATGTACGTGAAGTCGTGTCTGATATCGTGACACGCGGCACTTTCCCTCAGCTTTACCTCACCCCCATTAATTTCGAAGCCCTGTATGCGCAGCATTTGGCAGAACAGCAGACAGAAGGGAGTATTACTTCGCATTGAATGATAAAAAGCTTTAATGCGATGAAAAAAAACAAGCTTTATTTAAAAGAAGTCAGTGAAGTTCTCGATACCTTAAATTTATCTTTACCTCGTGAAATAGAAGGATGGTGGGAAAAGATATCTTAACCTGGGGGCGATGAGGGTATAAACTCCCCAAGCTTTTGGCGTATAATAAGCCACTTTTGTGGGGCGGATCAGACTCAAATGTCTTCTTTTTTTAATTATGACGTGATTGTGGTGGGCGGGGGGCACGCGGGGACGGAAGCGGCTTTGGCATCGGCCCGCATGGGTAGGCGCACCCTGCTTTTGACGCATAATGTTGAAACACTGGGGCAAATGTCTTGTAATCCCGCGATAGGGGGGATTGGCAAAGGCCATTTAGTGAAAGAAATTGATGCCTTGGGTGGCGCGATGGCTCAAGCCATTGACGAGGCGGGTATTCAATTTCGTATTTTGAATGCCAGTAAAGGGCCCGCCGTTCGTGCAACACGGGCTCAAGCAGATAGGGTCTTATACAAGCAAAGCATCAGGCGTTGCCTAGAACATCAAGAAAATCTGCATATTTTTCAGCAAGCCGTAGATGATTTGCTGATTCAGCAAGACAAAATAACAGGCGTAGTGACGCAAGCGGGCTTGCGCTTTATGGCGCCTGCGGTGGTATTAACGACGGGGACATTTTTAGCGGGCAAAATCCATGTGGGCTTAGAAAGTCATGCGGGTGGGCGTGCGGGTGATCCGCCTGCCACAGCCTTGGCACAAAAATTGCGTGAGTATATGCCGCGTGTGGGTCGCTTAAAAACAGGTACGCCGCCGCGTTTGGATGGTCGCACCATTAATTTTTCTTCCTTGCAGGTTCAAGGGAGTGATGAGCCTCTGCCCGTGTTTTCTTTTTTAGGGCAGGTGAGCCAGCATCCGACTCAAATTCCTTGTTATATCACACACACCAATGAACGTACGCACGCCTTAATTCGTTCGGGGCTTGATCGATCGCCTATGTTTACGGGGGTCATCGAAGGTGTGGGTCCACGTTATTGTCCTTCTATTGAAGATAAAGTGGTGCGCTTTGCAGATAAAACTTCACATCAAATTTTCTTAGAGCCAGAAGGTTTAACGACAACAGAATTTTATCCAAATGGAATTTCGACTAGTTTACCTTTTGATTTACAACTGCAATTTGTTCGTTCCATGCAGGGTTTGGAAAAGGTGCATATCACGCGTCCAGGTTATGCCATTGAATACGATTATTTCGATCCGCGAGATTTGAAACCGAGTTTGGAAACTAAAACGATTCAAGGTTTATTTTTTGCGGGGCAAATAAATGGTACAACTGGTTATGAAGAGGCAGCTGCACAAGGATTATTAGCAGGCTTGAACGCGAGTTTGTATATGCAAAATGAAGAAGCCTGGTACCCCCGTCGTGATCAAGCTTACCTCGGTGTCTTGGTGGATGATTTAAATACCTGTGGTACGCAAGAGCCTTATCGCATGTTCACGAGTCGTGCGGAATACCGACTTTTATTACGTGAAGATAATGCAGATTTACGTTTAACGGAGATAGGGCATCGCTTAGGGTTGGTTGATGAAAAACGATGGCAATTTTTTCAAGAAAAAACAGAATTGCTTGAGCGTGAAGCGCAACGATTAAAGTCAATTTGGATTCAACCCGATTCGGTTGCCGCCCGTGCTTTTTCTGAAAAATTTGAACAACAAGCTTTGTTGCGTGAATACAATGCCTTGGAGTTATTGCGAAGACCCGAGGTGAGTTATGAAGCCTTGATGTCACTTGACGTGATGGCCCCGGCTGTTTTGCATCCACAAGTGGCTGAACAAGTAGAAATCCAAGTGAAATACGAAGGGTATATCGAACGACAAAAAGTGGAAATTGCTCGTCAACAACGAAACGAAACGACTACCATCCCAGCTCATGTCAACTATAGCCAAGTCAAAGGATTGTCTACAGAAGTAGTGCAAAAACTATCTCTGGCTCGTCCTACTACAGTGGGCCAAGCGTCACGTATTTCGGGCGTCACCCCTGCCGCAATTTCACTGTTATTGGTGTATCTGAAACGCGAGTTTGATGTGAGAGAGAAGTGCAAAGTGACCCTGAGTCATCCATCAAAAAATGAAACGTTCTAATTGTCCAGATAAGTAGTAGGGTAAATTAAGCAACTCGAATTTTTTTCCGTTGGGCGATGAGATTTTTTCGCGAGATATTTTTCCGCTATAAAGCCGAATGGCAAATAAATTATTTTCTGAAAGATCAATAAAAGAGTGGAGTGAACGAAGTGCCCCTGTTTTTCCTGCTTTAACCTCTACAGGAATGAGCTGAGTGCCTTTAGGAATAACGTAATCAATTTCAGAGCTTGATTGAGCTTTTTCTCGTACCCAAAATAAAAGTTGATTAAAGAAGTTTTTTCTACTGCCGAGTAATTGTTGTCCCACAATATGTTCGATGATTTTCCCTTGGTAAAGGTTGTTTAAATCTTTTAATGCAAAAAATTCTTTTTGTAGGCCAACGGCAAAGTTGACAATGCCTGTGTCTAAAAATTGAAGACGAGGCGATTTTTTATGATTGGCTTCAAAGGGGGGCGCGAGAGCTGTAGTGGGATAAACGAGGTTAATGAGCAAAGCTTTTTCTAACAAATGCAGGGCTTCGCCTACTTCTCGTGAGCCATAACTGGATTGTCCAAAGTGTTGAAATTTAATTCGTGAGCCGGCATGTAAGGGTGCTGCAGCAATCACATGTTGAATAATTTTAGCCTGGTTGTTATTTTTAGCGTATTTTTCAACATCATCTTGATAGCCAATCAATAGATTTTCATAAATAGTCCCTAATTTCACCCAGTCTCGGTGATGAGCAAAGGAGGAGACGATCTCAGGCATGCCGCCTATCATGGTGTAGAGATGAAAAAGTTCAAGCAATTTTTCATGGGCGTATTCGGGAATATTTTTTTCTTGTAAAATTGACAAGGCCTGATTTTCTTGTGAGGCCATTAAAAATTCCTCAAAGGTAAGTGGGTATAAATAAATATAATCAACTCGCCCGATTGGAAAAGAAATATGATGGTCAATGACTGTTTCAAGTAAAGAGCCTGCTGCTATCACGTGAATATCTGGACATTCTTCATAAAAATATCGGAGTATAGATACAGCAGCAGGAGAGCATTGAATTTCGTCGATAAAAATTAATAAGCGCTGCTTTGCTATTCGAGTTATATTTTTTTGGAATAAAATAAGTTGTGTTAATGCTTGAGCCCGTAAGTTTTGTTCAAACAGTTTGCGATCTTCCAGTATTTCTAAATTCAAATAAATAAAAATATCAAATTGTCGTCCAAATTCCTTAATGATAGTCGTTTTGCCTACCTGTCGAGCCCCTCTTAGGATAAGCGGCTTGCGCTGTTCTTGTTTTGCCCAGATTTCAAGTGTGGAAGTGAGGGTGCGTGGAAACATGGGAATCCTTCTGTGCAAGTTGTTTTTGGGAGTATAACACAAAATACCCTTATTCTGTGACAAAATTTGTCATGGAATAAGGGTATTCTGTGACAAATTTTGTCACAGAATAAGGGTATTTTGTGAAAATTTAACCCTAAAACGGCCGCGAAGGGTAGGGTGGTTTTTTTTCTGTTATTGCTTGTTTCTCCTGGTAGAATGGCCTCCTGGTCCTTCAAAAAAATCACATGGACGATTTCTCATGGGAAAAATAATTTCCGTCGCAAATCAAAAAGGCGGTGTGGGTAAAACAACAACCAGTACCAATCTGGCTGCTTCTTTAGCGCATTATGGCTGCAAGGTACTCCTCATTGATCTCGACCCCCAAGGTAATGCAACCATGGGCAGTGGGGTGAATAAGAATCAATTGAAGGCTTCCATCAATGATGTGTTGTTGCAAATTACTCCTTTAGATACGACCATTCTGACGACATCTTGTCGCTATGATTTATTGCCTGGCAACAGTGATTTAACTGAGGCAGAAATTAGCCTGATTCAGCAAGAGAGGAAAGAATTCCGCTTGCGTGAGCTGCTGACGCCACTTAAGGCCCAGTATGATTATGTGCTGATTGATTGCCCGCCCTCACTCAATATGTTGACAGTCAATGCCTTGGTTGCGTCTGATTCTGTCCTTATTCCTATCCAATGCGAATACTATGCCCTAGAAGGTTTGACGGGTTTGTTGGGTACGGTGACAGAGTTATGTCAATCCTCTAATCCTCATTTGGTGATCGAAGGGTTGTTGCGCACGATGTACGATGGGCGTAACTGTTTAACCCAGCAAGTTTCCGAACAGCTGATGCAGCATTTTGAGAGTTTAGTTTATAAAACAGTGATTCCGCGCAATGTGCGTTTAGCGGAAGCGCCTAGCCATGGGTTGCCTGTATTGCTTTATGACAAACATTCTGCGGGTGCAGCTGCTTATCTTGCGATTGCGGCAGAAATATTGCAGAAACACAAAGCAGAACAACAACAACCCTGTGATGTTGCTTAAGGAGAAAAAATGTCTACCACAAAAAAACGAGGTTTGGGGCGTGGTTTAGCCACCTTGCTAGGTGATATACCACTCAAACAAGCCGGCGGACCTGCTGTGCGTGGTGACGCAGATAAAGAAATCGCTTTGCAATCCTTGTCCGTCAATGAGTTGCGACCGGGTAAATATCAGCCTCGTAAAACCATGGATTCGCAGTTACTGCAAGAATTGGCCGAATCCATCAAGCATTCGGGTGTGATACAGCCTATTGTGGTGCGAAAAAGTGTGTCAGGGGGATATGAAATTATAGCGGGGGAGCGACGATGGCGCGCTGCTCAGTTAGCGGGTCTTGCGGATGTGCCGGTTGTGATAAAAAACATCGATGATCACCATGCTTCTGCTATTGCGCTGATTGAAAATATTCAACGCGAAGATTTAAATGCCTTGGAAGAAGCGAATGCTATGCATCGTTTGATTGAAGAATTTGGTTTGACTCACGAAGATTTGGCGCGATCCGTGGGAAAATCGCGTACGACCATCAGCAACTTGTTGCGTGTGCTTAACTTAAATCCAGATGTACAAAAACTATTGGCTCAAAATCAAATTGAATTAGGGCATGCGAAGGCCTTGTTGTCATTGGTGGGTACGCAACAAAGCCAGGCGGCTCAAAAAGTTGTGAGTGCAGGTTATTCAGTGCGTGAGACAGAGCAGTATGTGCGGCATGTCGCACAGCTACTTGCTTCGGGTACACCTGTCGCCACGCGGATTGATCCACAGGTGCGCCATATACAACAACGGTTATCAGAAGCGTTGGCTGCAAAAGTAAAATTAACCTGTAATAGCAAAGGCAAAGGTAACATCACGATTGTTTATAATAGCCTGGATGAACTTCAGGGTATCCTCGAACATTTTAATTGTGCATCATAAGTTTCCCATGAAAAAACTCAAGTCAACATGGAGGTTTGAAGGACACTCAGAGCCCTTGGCTTCGCACACCCTTTTTTTTACACGTGTGCTGCAGAGTTGGATGGTGGCGTTCTGTTTTATGGGGGCAGCTTTGTTTTTAGGGATGCTGGGTTATTTCTATTTCGGCAATATGTCTTGGCCTGATGCCTTCATTAATGCAGCGATGATTTTGTCGGGGATGGGGCCTATTGGTGATATGCCGACCTCAACCGGGAAAATATTTGCGGGATGTTATGCGCTCTTCAGTGGTTTAGCTTTTATTTTGGTGATGAGCTTTATTCTGGCACCTGTTGTACACCGTTTTTTACATAGATTTCATTTGTTATCTGAAAAATAGAAAAAAGGATAAGGTATATGGAAAGGAGACAACTAAAAAAAGGATTGATCGTTTTGGGTGTGTTGTTCATGTCATCTGTTCATGCTGTGCAGAACGTGCCGCCTGGATACTATACCCGTTTAAGTGGTGGCGTGAATGTAATGCCAGGATTTCAGCCAACGGAAATATACGCCTTAAATGGACAACCAAACTACTACGATGGGACGGTGAAATATTCATTTGAACCTGGTGCGCAGGGAGATATCGCGTTCGGTTATCGGTTTCCAAACTTACTGCGTGCAGAAGTGGCTTGGGGCACGATAAAAGATAACATGACGGGGCGTTATACTTTTACAAACGGTGCACAAAACGGCAACACCCTCAACACGGGGTATGTGCAAGCCACCACGTATATGCTCAACGCGTACTATGATTTTCCTGCCCCAAGTAAAACAACACCGTATGTGGGGGCGGGGGTGGGTTATGTGCAGCGTACTTATTACTATCAAACCCAAGCCAATGCAGCAACGGGTAATTCATTTAAGTGGGACATCAATAATGTGGGTGTTCAGGTGATTGCAGGTTTGGGTTGGGATGTGGCGCCGCGTACCACACTGTTGCTTGATTATCGATTTTTATTTAGTCCCACTCAAGAAGTTCAATTCTCTGATGCACTCGGCACACAAACCGGTACTGGTAGTTACACCTATCTCAATAATTTATTTAGCATCGGCCTGATGTACGTGTTTGCTTAAGGGCTGGCCATAATGGAATTCAGTATTGCATAATCCCTGCGTACTAATTATACTGCGCAGGCGCGAGGGTATGGGTCGTTATTCCTATGTATTCCAAATCTCTAAACAGAAAGAAAAAAATACTGTTTTTTTGGTGGACGCAGTGTTTTTTTTTGGTGCTCCTTACGCCCTTTCTTGCGATGGTTTATAAAAAAATGGCTTACAGTTTTTGTTGGGGCGGAGTGACCTACCTTTTGCCCCATGGTTACTTTATTCATAAAAGCTTTCAGCATGCAGGTGCACTGATGGCTAAGCGAATTTTTTGGGATTTATGTGTAGGACAGGCATTAAAGTGGTTTCTAACAGGGTTATTGTTCTTGTTGGCGTTTAAAGTGGTGCATCCCTTGATGTTTCCTTATTTTGTGGGGTTTGTTGTGATGCAAACGTCAACCTGGTTTATGGCATGTGTGAGAGGACGGGCATGAATTCCGAAGTATCAACGTCGCATTATATTCAACACCATCTTGAACACTTAACGTACCGCTGGCCGGGTGTGACAACGGAAACGAGCTTCTGGACATTTAATCTTGATACCTTATTTTTTTCAGCTTTTCTGGGCATTCTTTTTTGTTCCTTGTTTTATTTTGCAGCAAAGCGTGTGACCTCGGGTGTGCCAGGTAAGTTACAAAATTTTGTTGAAATGTTAATGGAGTTTGTAGATACCCAAGTTAAAGATACTTTTCATGGGCGAAACGCCTTAATTGCGCCGCTTGCATTGACTATATTTACCTGGGTTTTTCTGATGAACTTCATGGATTTGCTACCCGTTGATTTGTTGCCAAAAATAGCGTCCATGTTGGGGATTGAACACCTGCGTGTGGTGCCCACAGCGGATCCTAATCTCACTTTTTCCCTTTCTTTGACAGTGTTTTTTCTCATTATTTTCTACAGCATCAAAATTAAAGGCGTGGGTGGGTTTATTAAAGAAATCACGTGTACGCCTTTCGGTATTTGGTTGTTGCCCGTTAATTTTATTTTGAAAGTGGTTGAAGAAATTGCGAAGCCTTTGTCTTTAGCGCTTCGACTTTTCGGTAACATGTATGCAGGGGAGTTGATTTTTATATTGATTGCCTTACTACCTTGGTGGGCCCAGTGGCCGCTAGGGGGTGTGTGGGCTATCTTCCATATTTTAATTATCACCTTGCAGGCATTCATTTTCATGATGCTCACTATCGTGTATCTCAGCTTGGCTCACGAGTCTCACTAATCTGTCACTACGTAATTACTAGGAGAAACTATGGAAACAACAGCAACATTAATCGCGCATGTTCAAGGCATGACAGCTATTGCCGTCGCTATTTTAATTGGCCTTGGTGCAATGGGTACGGCTATAGGCTTTGGTCTGTTGGGGGGTAAGTTTTTGGAAGGTGCAGCACGTCAACCTGAAATGGTGCCCATGTTGCAAGTTAAAATGTTTATCGTGGCAGGTTTGCTTGACGCGGTGACCATGATCGGTGTGGGTATTGCGCTCTACTTCACGTTCGCCAATCCATTCCAACAAGAATTGTTAAAATTTGTGGGTGAAGCTGCTTCAAAAGTAGCAGGCGCTTAATTCCACTGTCCGTGATGATGAAAGGAGGTTTGTGCCACGATGAATATTAATGCGACATTGCTTGGTCAGATGATCACATTCAGCGTGTTCATTGGTTTTACCATGAAATACGTGTGGCCCCCTGTCACGGCGGCTTTAGCTCAACGTCAAAAACGAATTGCCGATGGGTTGGCCGCGGCAGAACGCGGAAAGCATGATCTTGAACTTGCACAACATAAAGCGGTTGAGCAACTTCGAGAGGCGAAATCACAAGCTGCCAAAATTATCGAGCAGGCACACCTGAAAGCAGCGGGTATGGTTGAAGAAGGCAAAGAGCGTGCGCGTGAAGAAGGCCAACACTTGAAATTGGCGGCCAAGGCAGAAATTGAGCAAGAAGTACGACAAACAAAAGATGAATTGCGTAAACATGTGGCGCGTATTGCGATGCAAGGTGCGGAGAAAATTCTTCAACAGCAGCTCAATCCAACGGCACACCAGGGCTTGATTGATAAAATCATTGATGAGATTTAAACAATGCAAAATATTTTTACGCTCGCAAGACCTTACGCTAAAGCGGCTTTTGAGTTTGCGTTAGAACAAAAGACTGTGTTGGCCTGGCAGCATTTTTTGCATGAATCGGCAGCTGTGATAGACAATCCGCAAACGATAGCGTTTCAGCGTAATCCGCACACGACAGAAACTCAATTATTCGAGTTAGTGAAAGGCGTATTGGGTGATAAAATTGATGAGTTTATGTCTCAATTTTTGGTGCTGTTGACAAGTCGTAAACGACTCGCTTTACTTCCTGCCATTTTTAGTTTGTTTCGTGATTACCATGCTGAACATGACCAACATGTGGATGTTGATGTTTACAGTGTGACTTCACTGGCTGCGCCGCAGTTAGCGCAACTTTCCAGTAAGTTGGAGGCACGTCTGCATCGAAAGGTGACATTACATCAACATATCGACAGCAGTTTGATTGGCGGTTTGTTGGTTCAGGCGGGTGATTTTGTAATTGATGGCTCGCTGCGCAGTCGTCTACGTCGTCTTACTTATGCATTAACCGATTAAGGAATACCTATGCAAGCACTTAGCTCTATTGAAATCAGCGAATTAATTAAAGAGCGTATCGCTCGTTTTAATGTGGCACCTGAGGTGCGCACAGAAGGTACGATTGTCAGTTTGAAAGACGGTATCGTACGTATTCACGGTTTGGATGACGTGATGCAAGGTGAAATGTTGCAGTTTGATGAACATACCTACGGTATGGCGTTGAATTTGGAGCGTGATTCAGTGGGTGCGGTGGTGTTGGGGCCTTACGAACATTTGTCAGAAGGTCAAACAGTAAAATGCACAGGCCGTATTTTGGAAGTGCCTGTGGGCGAAGCCATGTTAGGGCGTGTAGTAGATGCATTGGGGAATCCCATCGATGGTCGCGGTCCTATCCAAACGTCATTTAGTTCGCCCGTTGAAAAAGTGGCGCCTGGAGTAATTAGTCGAAAATCTGTATCCCAACCTTTGCAAACAGGAATTAAGTCAATCGATACCATGACCCCCATTGGGCGTGGTCAGCGTGAATTGATCATCGGTGATCGTCAAACCGGTAAGACAGCGGTTGCGATTGATACTATCTTGAATCAATTAGAATCGGATGTGTTTTGTATTTATGTGGCGATTGGCCAAAAAGCATCGTCAGTGGCTAACGTCGTTAAAAAACTAGAAGAACACGGCGTATTGAAGAAAACGATTGTGGTGGCGGCGAATGCTTCGGATGCTGCTTCATTGCAATTTATTGCACCTTACGCGGGTTGTGCAATGGGTGAATACTTCCGTGATCGTGGGCAAGATGCCTTGATTATCTATGATGATTTAACAAAGCATGCTTGGGCTTATCGACAAATATCTTTGCTCTTGCGTCGTCCGCCGGGTCGTGAAGCGTATCCAGGTGATATTTTCTATTTACACTCACGATTATTAGAGCGTGCTTCGCGTGTCAATGCGGAATATGTTGAAAAACTGACAGAAGGTAAGGTGAAGGGTCGCACAGGTTCGCTCACTGCCTTGCCTGTGATTGAAACTCAGGCGGGTGACGTGTCTGCTTTCGTGCCTACCAACGTTATTTCTATTACGGATGGACAAATTTTCCTTGAAACTGATTTATTTAACGCAGGTATCCGCCCTGCTGTGAATGCGGGTTTGTCTGTTTCGCGTGTGGGGGGAGCGGCACAAACTAAAATTATCAAAAAATTGGCGGGGGGGGTGCGAATTTCCTTGGCACAATACCGTGAATTAGCGGCTTTTGCCCAATTTTCTTCTGATTTGGATGAAGCCACGAAAAAGCAATTAAATCGGGGGCAGCGTTTTACAGAAATCATGAAACAGAACCAATACAGCCCTTTAAGTGTGGCGGATATTGCTATGATTTTCTTTGCGACGGATCAAGGGTTTTTGGATGAGGTGGAATTGCCTAAAGTGCGTTTATTCGAGAAAGAAATGAGAGAATATATGCATCATCATCATGAAAAACTCATGAATAAAATTAATGAAACAGGTGATTACAACGCAGAAATTGAATCCGAAATGAAAAAAGCAGTTGAGTCGTTCAAAGCTACTTATACGGGATAATTATGTCGAGTACTAAAGAGCTTCGTAACCAAATTCGCAGCATCAAGAGCACGCAAAAAATCACGAGTGCAATGGAGATGGTTGCGGCGAGCAAAATGCGTAAGGCGCAAGATCGCATGCAGGCGGCGCGTCCCTATGCGGATCGTATTCAGTGTGTGATTGAGCACGTAGCATCGGCACATCCTGAATATCGTCACCCTTTTCTTGAACAAAGAACAGCAAAGCGAGTGGGTATTATTGTTGTGACGTCTGATCGCGGGCTGTGTGGCGGTTTGAACGTTAATTTATTAAAAACCATGCTGGCGACCGTTAAACAATGGCAGGATCAAAATGTTCAATCTGAGTTTTGTGTCATTGGTAACAAAGGTGAAGCTTTTTTTCGACGTCACGGTGGCAATCTGCTGGCTTCGGCGGTGCAATTAGGTGATGCACCTCAGCTGACAGACATAGTGGGGGTTATCCGTGTGATGTTGGATGCTTACTACGAACAGAAAATCGATAGATTGTTTGTTGTTTATAACCAATTCGTCAGCACGATGGTGCAGCGACCGTGGGTGCAACAATTATTGCCCCTGGTTCCTCCTGAAAAAGAAGTAGAGAAGGGGGAAGTGGGTGCGGGTTATTGGGATTATATTTATGAACCTGATGCGCGTGCCTTGCTTGATTTGATCATGAATCGTTACATCGAATCGCAAGTATATCGCGGTGTTGTTGAGAATATTGCTTGCTTCCAAGCAGCGCAAATGGTGGCGATGAAGAGTGCAACTGACAATGCTGGGCAACTCATTGATGAGTTGCAACTTATTTATAATAAGGCAAGACAGGCAGGAATTACGCAAGAATTGGCAGAAATCGTCAGTGGTGCCGCAGCTGTTTAGCCTTTTTTTAATTGTTTTATAGAGGAATTATCATGGACCAACACTTGGGTACGATTGTTGAAATTATCGGTGCAGTTGTGGATGTGGAATTTCCACATAAACATATTCCCCGCATTTTTGATGCGCTACATGTTGAAGAACACAATCTGGTGCTCGAAGTTCAACAACAAATTGGTGATGGTACCGTGCGAACCATTGCGTTGGGGACGACAGATGGTTTGCGGCGTGGTGCAAAAGTCAGAAACACGGGGGCGCCCATCAGCGTGCCTGTAGGTAAGAAAACCCTGGGCCGTATTATGGATGTGTTAGGTGAGCCCATCGATGAAAAGGGACCGATTGGTTCAGAAGAAAAATGGGCTATCCATCGTGCTGCACCCAAATTTACAGAACAAGCAGACAGTAACCAATTGCTTGAAACGGGTATTAAAGTAATTGACTTAATGTGTCCTTTTGCGAAAGGAGGCAAGGTAGGCTTGTTCGGTGGTGCGGGCGTGGGCAAAACCGTTAACATGATGGAATTGATCCGCAATATTGCTATTGAACACAGTGGGTACTCTGTCTTCACGGGTGTGGGTGAACGTACACGCGAAGGTAATGACTTCTATCATGAAATGACAGAATCAAACGTGTTAGATAAGGTGGCTTTGGTGTATGGTCAAATGAATGAGCCACCAGGAAATCGTTTACGTGTTGCACTGACGGGCTTAACCATTGCTGAAAAATTCCGTGATGAAGGTCGAGATGTGTTGTTGTTTATTGACAATATTTATCGTTATACCTTGGCGGGGGTGGAAGTATCTGCTTTGCTAGGTCGTATGCCTTCAGCGGTGGGATACCAACCAACCTTGGCAGCAGAAATGGGTGCTTTACAAGAACGTATTACTTCCACCAAAACGGGTTCAATTACGTCCGTGCAAGCGGTGTATGTGCCTGCGGATGACTTAACCGATCCTTCTCCTGCTACAACCTTCGCGCATTTGGATGCGACCGTGGTATTGTCTCGACAAATTGCAGAATTGGGAATTTATCCTGCCATTGACCCCTTGGATTCAACTAGCCGTCAATTAGATCCTTTGGTGATAGGTCAAGAACATTATGATGTGGCTCGTCGGGTGCAAGGGACCTTGCAGCGTTACAAAGAATTAAAAGACATCATCGCTATTTTAGGTATGGATGAATTATCTGAAGAAGATAAGTTAACGGTGAGTCGTGCGCGTAAAATCCAACGCTTCTTGTCGCAGCCCTTCTTTGTGGCAGAAGTATTTACGGGCAGTCCAGGGAAATACGTGCCATTGAAAGAAACGATTCGTGGTTTCAAGGCGATTATTGACGGTGAATATGATCATCTGCCTGAACAAGCATTTTATATGGTGGGTACGATCGACGAAGCGGTAGAAAAAGCTAAAACTTTATAGTTTCAATTTGGAGATCGTTCTGTGGTCATGACAGTACACGTAGACATCGTCAGCGCCGAAAAACTTATTTTTTCTGGGTTAGTGGATATGCTTATTGTGACGGGTGAGCTGGGTGAAATGGGTATTATGCCTGGCCACAGTCCGCTGATCACGAAGTTAAAGCCGGGTCAGGTTCGTTTGGTAAAGCCACAAGGACACGCAGGGTCAGAAGAGGAAATCTACTATATTTCAGGTGGAGTGTTAGAAGTTCAGCCGCGTCGTGTCACTGTTTTGGCAGATACGGTGGTCAGAGCCGATCACTTGGATGAAGCAGAGGCAATTAAGTTGCGCGAACAAGCTTTGCGAAAAATGCGTGAACGGAGTACTGAGATTGATTATGCACATGCCGCTTCTGAATTAGCTGAAGCTGCTGCCCAACTACAAACCATCCAAAAACTGCGTAAGCAAGCTAAACGATAAACTCGCGCTTTTCCTTCCTTTTTGATGTAAAATAAGCCCTTTTCGTTCCCTAAGGGTTGTGTGGTATGCCCCTCTCTATCATTATCCTCGCTGCCGGGCGAGGTGTCCGTATGTGTTCAAACAAACCCAAAGTGTTGCATTTGCTTGCGGGGAAGCCCTTGCTCGAGCATGTGTTTCGCCAGGCTGAGAACTTGGCGCCTGCTGAGATTTTTTGTGTCGTAGGTCATGAACAAAATCAAATTAAAGAAGCCTTGGGTCACTACCCAGTGAACTGGATTGTCCAGGCGGAACAGCGCGGGACGGGACATGCTGTGATGCAAGTATTGCCTGTATTGAACCCTGAACATCAGGTCTTGGTGCTATATGGTGATGTGCCTTTAATTCAATCGGATACTTTACAAAAACAACTGGCCACCCTTCACGATCATGTTTTATCGTTGTTGGTGGCGACGGTGGTTAATCCAGAGGGGTTGGGTCGCATTGTTCGAGAATCGACAGGTAAGTTGAGTCGTGTGGTGGAAGAAAAAGATGCTGCACCAGAGGAAAAAAAGATTCGGGAGATTAATACGGGTGTATTGGCAGCACAGCCAGGTGTATTGCAGCGATGGTTGCCTTGTGTGACAGCCCAAAACAATCAACATGAATACTACCTGCCGGATGTGATAAATTTAGCCGCTCAAGCGGGAGAGTCCGTGGCGACCTGTGTGGCCAGTGCTGAAAAAGAAGTTTTGGGTGTTAATAATCGATTACAGCTGGCTTCCCTTGAGCGGGTTTATCAAAAAAACCTGGCTGAAAAATTGCTGTTGTCGGGTGTATCGTTAGCTGACCCGAGTCGTTTGGATGTGAGAGGGGAGTTGCAGGTAGCTGAAGATGTGCATATCGAAAGTAATGTGTTGTTTGAAGGCCATGTTTCCTTGGGTGCGGGTACACAGATAGGGCCTAATAATTACATTCGAGAAACTCAAATTGCTAAAAACGTCGTGATCAAAGCCAATTGTGTCATTGAAGGTGCTCTTATTGAAGAAGGATGTGTGGTAGGGCCTTTTGCGCGAATTCGTCCAGGGACAGTACTGAAAAAACAGGCGCATATTGGTAATTTTGTCGAAGTTAAAAAGACGATCGTAGGTGAAAAAAGTAAAGCCAATCATTTGTCATATTTGGGAGATGCTATTATAGGGCGGGGGGTGAATGTAGGGGCAGGCACCATTACCTGCAATTACGATGGTGTTAATAAGTATCAAACCATGATCGAAGATGGTGTCTTTATTGGTTCAAACACCTCTTTAGTGGCGCCAATACGAATAGGGATGAATGCGACAATTGGTGCAGGTTCAACGGTGACGAAAGAAGTGCCTGGTGATGTGTTAACTGTGGCGCGTGGTCGTCAGGTCAATATTCCGGGTTGGAAGCGTAAAACTTCCACCAAAAAGGGAGACGCATAATGTGTGGCATCATAGGTGGTTGTTCACAGCGGGACGTGGCCCCTCTTTTGTTGGCAGGGTTGCAGCACCTTGAATACCGCGGTTACGATTCCGCGGGGATGGCAATTTTAAATGAGGGAAATTTGCAGCGGTGTCGTGCGTTAGGTAAGGTCGCCAAATTAGGTGAATTATTGGAACAGAATCCCTTGCAAGGGGCGGTGGGTATTGCTCATACCCGTTGGGCAACGCACGGGGAACCAAGCGAGCGCAATGCACATCCGCATGTATCAGGCACGGATATTGCCGTTGTCCATAATGGCATTATTGAGAATCACGAAATACTCAAAATGCAATTGTCACAGTTAGGGTATGAGTTCAACTCAGAGACAGACACAGAAACAGTGGCTCATTTGTTGCATCGTGCGCTTGGGCAGGGACATTCTTTTTTGCAAGCCGTTCAAACGGTAGTGGGGCAGTTAGAGGGCGCGTTTGCACTTGTGTTTCTCTATAAAAAAATGCCCGATACCCTTATCGCGGTACGTAAGGGTAGTCCTTTAGTGGTGGGGTGTGGTATTGGCGAAAATTTTATTGCGTCAGACACTTTAGCGTTATTACCCATCACGCAGCAATTTATCCACCTCGAGGAAGGAGATGTTGCAGAAATTACGCGGCATGAAACTCGTCTTTTTGACAGCGAACTGAATCCTATCACGCGGCCCATTTGTCGGGCGAAAGCGGATCATGCTTCAGTGACGCGCGGTGAATATCGTCATTTTATGTTGAAGGAAATTTTCGAACAACCTAAGTCGGTGTTGGCGACGGTGGGGGATCGTGTAAAAGATAATAGATTAAACTTGGATGCGTTTTCACCTGAGTTGTTGGCCACATTAGAAAAAATAAAGCGAATACAAATTGTTGCTTGTGGAACGAGTTATCATGCGGGATTGGTGGCACGAGCGTGGTTTGAGGTAGAGGCACGTGTGGCCACGCAGGTGGATGTAGCCAGTGAATGGCGTTATCACGATGTGTTGGTAGAGCCGGATACACTTTTTATTGTTATTTCGCAATCGGGTGAAACAGCTGATGCTTTGGCGGCATTGAGGTTAGCAAAGGTGCGTGGTTATGCTGTGACGCTTTCGATTTGCAATGTGGCCGAAAGCGCGATTGTGCGTGAAACAGATATGCATTTGTTAACATTTGCGGGGCCAGAGATTGGTGTGGCATCAACAAAGGCATTTACTACGCAATTGGTGGCGCTGTTTTTATTGATGGTTTTAATGGGTCGTCAGCGCTTTTTAAGTGAGTTACAAGAAGAAGCATTAATAACCAGTTTGCAGCATTTGCCCGAGCAAATCGATTTTATTCTTGATCGCAGTGCAGAAATAGAAGCGTTAGCTAAGTTGTTAGTGCACTCTCAGCACGCCTTGTTTTTAGGGCGTAATATTCATTACCCCATCGCATTAGAAGGGGCGCTGAAGTTAAAAGAGTTGACCTATATTCATGCGGAGGCATATCCGGCAGGTGAGTTGAAGCATGGGCCGCTGGCTTTGATTGATAACAACATGCCCGTGATTGCCTTGGTGCCCCAAGATAATTTGGTTGATAAAATAAAGTCGAATTTACAAGAGGTAAAAGCGCGTGGGGGTAATTTGTTGATATTAACGCATCAAGCCAACAAAGAAAGTTTAGAGCGTGATGGTGTTGTTTTCGTGATGCCAGATACCTCGCCCATTGTTTCGCCTATTCTGTACACCATTCCGTTGCAGTTGCTTGCCTACTACGTTGCTGTATTAAAAGGTACAGACGTGGATCAGCCGCGTAATTTGGCGAAGTCTGTAACGGTGGAATAAAAGGTGTGAGATACATTCCTGGTTTTTTTATGTTTAGAGAGTATAATACCCCCGTTTTGCTGACATAGCTCAGCCGGTAGAGCAGCTGATTTGTAATCAGCAGGTCGTGAGTTCGAATCCCACTGTCAGCACCATTTAAATCAAGGGTTTATGGCTATACCTCTCTTACCTGAAGATGCGAACTCTCGCTGCGTTCTGAGGGCGATCTTGAGACGATCGTGATCTTGAAAAAACCCTTACAGGTAACAAACATGCTCGGGTTTTTTCGAGATCACGATCGTCTCAGCCTCACCCCCAGCCCTGTGCGAGAGTTCGCATCTTCAGGTAAGAGAGGTATATAGCATAGTTAGAATTGTAAACAGACCTTAAGTCCGGATGTGTTTTTTTCTAATCCCCGCCACCCACAGGCAAGCTAGATAAGCGAGCGTGCCTGCAATGAGCCACAAAAATAAGTAAATAAAACGTTCAGTGGCGTGCCAAGCTACCCACTGTGCCGTGTTATGTGCTGCGTAAGTAAAAATGAGGGCAGCAATCGCATTGGCAAAAAAGAGTTGAATTAAGAATTTCAACCAATGTCGTTCCAATTTATAAACGCCTTGTTTATGCAACATATAAAATAATATACCGGTGTTGCACCACTGCGAGAGTGAAGAGGCGAGCGCCAAACCGGCATGAGCCAGTGGAAAAATCAACACGATATCTAAAATAATATTGATGACGACGGTGATGACCCCTATTTTAACGGGGGTTTTGATGTTTTGTTTTGCAAAAAAACCATTTACCAATAATTTATTTAACATGAAAGCTTGTAGGCCCACCGCGTAAGCAACCGTGCTTTTACCTGTCATGAAAACGTCAGTAGCTGTGAATTTTCCATATTTAAAGAGGGTGATAATAATGGGGGTAGCCATAAACCAAAGCGTGATGGAGGCCAATGTGCCCACGAGTAAATTACAGCGAATGCCCCAAGCAAATGCATTTTTGAATTCCTCAAAAGATTGGGAGGCGTGTTGCCGTGATAAATGAGGCAAAATAACGGTGGCGAGGGCTACGGCGATCACGCCCAGAGGGAAGTAGGCAAGGCGTTCAGAAAAATAAAGCCAAGCGATGCTGCCCACGGGTAAAAAAGAGGCAAAAATGGTGCCCACTAAAATACTGATTTGTCCTATCGAAGCGCCAAAAATCGAAGGGACCATGAGTTTCAGTACGCGCTTGACCCCTGGATCGTGCCATGCCAGGCGTGGCCAGGTAAGGAGGCGGAGTTTGTATAAATAAGGTGCCAAAAAAACAATTTGTAGGATACCTGCAACGAGTACGGCATAAGCTTGGCTTTCCACGGGTACCGCTAAAAAAGGCGAAAGGAAGATAGCCGCGACGATCATACAAATATTAAGGATGGAGGAAGTAAAGGCGGGTGCGAGGAAGTTGCCAAAGGTATTGAGCACAGAGGCCATAAAAGCGGTGAGAGAAAGAAAAAAGATGTAAGGAAAAGTGATGTGGAGCATCTGTACTGCGAGTTGAAAACGGTGTGGTTCTAAATTAAAACCGGGCGCAAAAAGATTAATGGCGACAGGTGCACCTGCCATCATGCCTAGGACACAAAATGGGATGAGGATGGCGCTGAGGCAGCCAGCAAGATGGCTCGTAAAGAGTTTAATTTCAGCTAGAGTCTTTTTTTGGTGGTATTCGGAGAGCACGGGGATGAAGGATTGTTGAAGTGCGCCTTCAGCAAACAAATTTCGCATGAAATTAGGAATTTTAAAGGCAACGAGAAAAGCGTCCACTTCTGCGGTGGCGCCAAATAAATGGGCAGCAATCATGTCACGCAAAAACCCAAGGACGCGCGAAAGCAAAGTCATGCTAGAGACGGCGGAGGTGGAACGTAGTAGGGATTTGCTCATAAAATTCTTAATATTTTCAGGGTCGAGAACTTTTCTTGACAAAATTTAGGTAAAACGGCATCATCTGCGTCTTTTGGTTATTTCAAACGGAGAGTTCTTTTGGCTAACACCGCACAAGCAAAAAAACGAGCTAAACAAGCTGAGAAACACCGCAAGCATAACGCGAGTTTACGTTCAATGCTACGTACTCATGTAAAAAAAGTACTAAAGGCAATTGAGTCAGGCGTACAAGCGGAAGCTGTGACGGCCTTTGATGTGGCGCAACCCGTGATTGATCGTATGGCGCACAAAGGCTTGATTCACAAAAACAAAGCAGCTCGTCATAAAAGTCGTTTGCAGAAACATATTAAGGCGATGCAACAACCGACCGCATCTTGATCTCGTAAGCCGCTCACGACCCCACTAGCATGCGAGTGAATCGCCAGTAATAAGGCAGATTGACCATTAATGGCGATTCGATGCAACCCGCGAACAGTTACGTGGAGTTGAGCGCTTAATGGTGTCAACTTAAGAAATAGTGGCGCCATTAGTTGAGCGCTTACCCAAAATGATTGTATCCTTTTTTTTTCAGTGCGAAGGGGGTTCCTTCCTTCGTCAAAATGCTTAATCCCTTTTTTTCTGTGATCGTGCCAATGTGTGTAACAGGGCAGGCAAGCGCCGAGAGCGCGTGTGTAACTTCAGGTGCGTGTGCAGGGGGAAGGGTGAAGCACAATTCATAATCATCACCTGCGCTGAGGGCACAGTGTACTGCTTGGTAAGGTGTTTCCTGTGCAAGTGCAGGGGAAAGAGGTAGTTTATCCAGGTAGAGACAGGCCCCTACTTGGCTCGCTTCGAGAATATGTGAAAGATCGGTGGCGAGCCCATCTGAAATATCAATGCAGGCAGAAGCTTGCTTGCGTAAGGCGATACCTGCTTGGATGCGTGGTGTGGGGCGATAAAGACGTGAAAGAAAATAATCGTAACTTGGATGGTGTATTTGCTTTTTACTTAAAAGTGACAGTGCGAACCCCGCATCACCGAGGGTGCCTGTGACATAAATTTCATCACCCACCTGGGCGCCTGTGCGAGAAAGGGCTTCTTGTGGAGGAATAAAACCGTGCACTTGCACCGTGATGGAAAGAGGTCCTCTTGTTGTGTCTCCCCCAATTAAAGCCAGTTGATACTGTTCTGCAAGTGAAAAAAATCCTTCGCTAAAATGATGCAACCAATGCGAGTCTGCCCGAGGGAGGGTGAGTGCTAGCGTCACCCAGGCGGGCTCTGCGCCTGCTGCCGCCAAATCACTTAAATTACAAGCTAAGGCTTTATAACCGATGTCTTGGGGTGGCATGTCAGGGTAGAAATGGACACCAGTTACGAGCGTATCTACAGAAATAGCTAATTGTGTGTGTGGGGGGGGCGTTAGAATAGCGCAGTCATCGCCTATGCCTTTTGCCACATCCGCGCGTTTTACCTTTTGTGAACTGAAGAAGCGACGAATGAGTGAAAATTCATCTTCATTTTCGTTGTTTGAAGGGGTGCTCACGGGCTTGCTTGCCTGATCAAGTAATCAATTTTGTTAAATAGGCTGTCAACGGTTTTGTTCGCTGCAATGACACCACCATAGGGCGTGGCAGTTGCCACTGGTTCAACCAGACACAGTGTAGTAGAAGTGAGTGTTTTGCCCGTTTTTTCTTGGACAATCTCAACATGCATTGTTAAATGGAATTCACTTTTTGATCCCAAGAAGACTTGTTCAAATTCTTCGAGCGTTGTCTTTAAAGTGAGGCGTGTATTAGGTAATTGCAGGGTGCTTGCATCGGTAAAAACTTGTTGTAAGTGAGTCACCAATAAAGGTTGTAGCATGTCTGTGGGGGAAGCTACCCAACGATTTTTGGAAAAATAATTAATTTCATAAGGTTTAATCGAGTAACGCATGCCGGATGTGTTTAATCCTGGATAAGTTTGCATGGGGGCGACATAAATGAACTGATGTCTCCTGTCCTGACAAGGAGGGCTGGGGAGGGAAAGTTCGTAAATGTTACCTTGTTGATGTGGAACAGGGCTGAAAATGCTGCAATGAGTGAGTAGACAACAAAGTAAAATGATGCCCAAGCTACGCATCAAAAGAGAGAATGTATGGTTGAATCGGTTCATGATTATTCCCCAGGGCCCAGTGGCGCAGGTTGTTGGCCACGTAATAAAATGGCCGGATTGTCAGCCAGACGTTGTGTGAGATTTTCGATGGAGGTGGCGCTATCATTTAATTTGCTGATCAGCGGCGTTAATTCTTGGCTGCTTTGTGCACTATTGTGAAGAAGAATGCCCAGGGATTGGATATCTCGTTCAAAGGCAGCATCATGTTTGGCGAGTGTGGTGGTAATGTGATCAAAATTAAGAATGGTGTTGGAAATGGCTTTGCGATTTTGAGTTGTGAGTAATTCGCCTATGCTCTGGCTGATGGTTTCGAGCGATTGAACCAGTTTGCTCACAGACGTGTCGAGCCGTAAAAAGAGAGAGGGTGCGCTCTTAATGACAGGATATTTGTCACCCGGCGTGGTGTGTAAAGGAGTGGCATGTTTGCTATCCATTTTTAAACCAATGTAACCGATACCTGTTAAGCCTTGGGTCATCATGGTGGCGCGTGTGGCCGTATTAATGGGGGTGCCTGTTTCAATGTGGAGCAAAAGACGAACCCATTGCGGATTACGTTTGTCTAAACCAATTTCAGCGACATAACCTACGTCGACACCGTTATATTTGACGGGTGAATTGAGGTTTAACCCAGAGACAGATTCATTCATGTAAACAAGATAGGGTTCATAACTGTGCCCTTTCCCTTTTGCAAACAGCCAAGCACCCATGATAATTAATGCGCAGGTCAAGGAGATAACAAAAAGCCCGACGATAAAGTGGCTAAATTTAGTTTCCATGGTGTGATTTGATGCTCTCTGGATCGTGAAAATAATTATGGATCATTGGATGGGGGTTTGTCGCTACTTCTTTGGGGGTGCCTAAGGCAAGCAGTTTTTTTTCGCCCAGAAAAGCCAGTCGATCAACGATATGCCACAGTGTGCGTAAGTCATGCGTCACCATCACAACAGTGAGGTTGAGTAATTCCTTCAAGTTATAAATGAGTTCATCCAAACTACTGACACTTTCAGGATCTAAGCCTGAAGTGGGTTCATCTAAGAGTAGCAAAGCGGGATCGAGAATTAATGCGCGTGCGAGTGCAGCACGTTTGAGCATTCCTCCGCTTAATTCAGCAGGAAATTTAATCGCGGCGGAAAGTGGTAGACCCACCATTAATAATTTGGATAACGCCAATTCTTTCAGTGCTTTAGGAGGGAGGTGTGAGTATTCCCGAAGCGGATAAAAGGTATTTTCTAATACAGTGAGTGAGCTGAATAGGGCACCTGTTTGGAATAAGACGCCCCATTTTTTGCTTAAATCTCGATAAGAAGCCTCCGTGATGTGTGCCATATCATGGCCGTACACCGTCACATGACCGGTTGAAGGTTGTAATAACCCTAATACTTCACGCAATAAAGTGGATTTGCCCGAGCCACTTCCGCCGACAATGGCAAAAATTTCACCTTGATTAATTTTGAAGTGAATATCTTCGTGGACGAGAGTGCCCCCCAAGCGTGTACTCATGTGTGTGAATTCAATGATGGGGAGGCTCATATTTTTAACCAGCTGAGTAAAATAGAGAAAAAAGCATCGAAGGTGATGATCATAAAAATGGCTTGCACCACACTTTTGGTGGTGTGTGCGCCTACGCTGTCTGCGTTAGATTCAACGCAAAGACCTTGATAGCAACCAATGTTGGCAATGATGGCCGCAAAAACAGGCGCTTTGATTAAACCAATAAAATACCATTTAAAGGGGACGACCTGAGAAAAACGATGAAGAAAGTAAACGAAATTAATATTGAGTGTGGATTTTGCCATGACCATGCCGCCCAAAATGCCCAACATATCGGCCCAAACGGTTAGCAAGGGTAGGGTGAGGCTCAGTGCAAATAATTTAGGCATCACTAAGCGTTCAATGGGGCGAATCCCTAAGGTGCGTAATGCATCTACTTCTTGATTGAGTTTCATGGTGCCAATTTGAGCCGCGAATGCGGAACCGCTGCGTCCTGCCAGAATAATGGCAGTCATCATGGGGGCAAATTCACGCAAGACAGACAAACCCATTAAATCAACCACAAAAATATTGGCTCCGTAATTGCGTAATTGGATGCCCATTTGGTAAGCCAGCACAATGCCAATTAAGAAAGAGAGTAAGCCTGTGATGGGCAGCGCATCGAACCCTGTTTTTTGTACGGAGTTAAAAAAATTACGCCATTGAATTTGGTGAGGGTGTCGTAATAGATAGAAAAAAACAAAAGTCACTTTACCTACAAAGCTGATCAGTCCTAGCGATTCTTCAATAAGGCTGAGCGTGGTTTGACCCAGTTGTGTGACCCATGAGGTAGAAGGTGAGGGAGGTGCAGCATGGGATTCGCGTAGTTTTTCAATGAGGAGTTCGATGAGTTCAGTATGAGAAGGTGAAAAATGTTTGAGTTGGCAATGAATGTGTTGGGTTTTGCAAAGTGAAAGTAATTTTTCTAGCCACCAGATACCGATGCTGTCGAGGTGAGTGAGTTGGCTGCCATCGAGGTAAATTGTTTTGAGCGAGCAAGTAGAGAGCGTGCGGGTGATGCGGGGAAAGAAAGTCGCGAGCGTGTGTTCGTGACTCAGCGTCCAGTCACCCACACACTGAAGTGTGTGAGTGTGGGAAACGAAGTTAAGTTGTGGTGCAGTGGTGTTCAAGTGAGCATCCCTGTTCATATATACTTTACACGCCCGAGTTTTTGGTTTTTTAGCGCTCAACCAGGGTTCAGATTGACTGTTAAAAAATGTGCGCATAGTTATTCATATGCAAACATTCTTTAGCAGTTAAGATGAGCCCTGGCTGGGATGCTAAAAAACTAAAAACTCAGGTGTGTAAAGTATACTTGTTAACTTTATTTTTCTCCCGCCCGAGCGGTCTTGGCGACTTTGTCGAGTACGCCATTAATAAATTTGTACCCCTCTACTGAACCAAATTTTTTAGCGAGTTCAAGTGCTTCGTTGATAATAACTTTATAAGGGATATCTTTGCGATAGAGCAACTCATAATTGCTGATTCTTAAAATACTCAATTCAATCGGGTCTAATTCGGCTTTCGGTAGGGCTAAGGCAGGTTCAAATTGTGCCTCAATGCTCTCTAGTTTTTGAGGAATAGTGTGTAACAGTTCTTGAAAATAAGCCTGATCTATTTTTTTAGCAGAAGGATGTGTTAAAAACTGCAATTCGATGGCGTTGAGATTTTCATCCGTCATGAGCCATTGATACAAGGCTTGCAGGGCAAT
>JACREE010000041.1 GCA_016218405.1 Gammaproteobacteria bacterium | reverse complement strand
TTTTTGCACTATTTATTAGATGAGGGTGTTATTAAGCCAGAGTTTATTTCCAATGATCCGCGCTTGATTGATAATATTAAAAATCATCCTGCAGTAAAATGGTCGGCCCAACAGAGTAATGGGAAAAATATTAAACCATAGTAATCACCCCTGCGGGCGTCAGGGGGAGTATTTTATAATTTTTGTGCCTTACAAATGTGCGAGGTGTATTCCTCTGTCCAGCTTCAGCCCGGCTTAATAATACTCCACTAACCTCTAAAATAAGTAGAGGATTTAGTAGGAATATAAAAATGTCTTTGTGTGCTGACGTCACGGTTGAATCATTCCTGAGAGACATCACGGAGCCTGATGGCACCCTCAACCTTGCGATTTTAAAAAAGTTGGGGGGTGGTGGTACGCACGATATTTATAAATCGGAGAAGCATCCTGAGCTTTTGTTAAAAGTCATGAGGGATACGATAGGTCATGACCGTGCTGAGCTCTCTGAGCATTTGCAAACCTTGGGTGAGCAGTGTGCTGTGCTGTATGAAACATTTGGCTCATCGCGTTGTATCGTTGAAGAACGTTCCATACAATCACTCAAGTTAAGTGATGCTAATGACTCACCAAAAATAGCGATCGTATCAGTTGTACCATTTGATCCCTGTTTTGAGAGCAAAGAAAAATTCGGTTTTAATGTTAAGTCCGCAGAATTAGATGGAATTCTTATCGAGTCAAAAAGATATTTGTATGGAAAGATAAATAGATCGCTTCTGGGTAATGCGGAAGATCCTAGCCCCTATGTCATGAGAAATTATCCACTGCTAAATAAGACATTCGAAAGCATTTTTAAACTACTTGATACGGATGAAAGTTTGGTGGTGGCCATGCGAGAGTTTTTAACAAAATACAAATCATTCTACCAAAAAACGGGTATTTTGCTTGATACCATTGGGTTTGATAATGTTCTTTTTTACAAAGTGGAGGATGTTTGGCAGTTTAAGTTGGGGAGTGTCATAAAACATGACACGGGTGCATTAACAAAAAAAATGCTGGATGAGATGACTCAGAATCCGGCCGCAGCAACGCAGTCGTTTAAAGCGTTTACATCAATTTATTTTATGCCTGCCTGCATCCGAGCCTTGAATGCTTGTGCTGCGAAGGTGGGGATGGAAAAGATTGTTGATGATATTATTCTCGATGAAAAAATAAGCAATGCTTTAGCAAAAATACATCTGCAACTAGAAAAATCGAGTCAAATTATAAATTATGCAGAGCATGGGAAATTTGTTAAAGCCTTAGAGTTATATCGCCACCTTGTGCCAGATGGAAAATCCGATGAGACTGAGCTGAGGGATTTCATGGGCACATTATATTGGGATTATATTAAAAAAGGGGGGGAAGCATCATCCCGAGAAGAAGTCGACGCGTATTTAAAAATTTTGCGTGATGAACGCAACACATTTCCTGAATTTCGACAGGCAATGGTGAAGGAAGCAATTGAAGGTCTTGAATACAAAATACTCTCTATTGACCGTGGAAAGTCAGCCACTTTTCATAAGCGATCTTCTTCACAAATTCAATTTTTTGATCCCCGCACAAAAAGACCCGATGAGTCTGATAAGCAGTTTGTTTCTAGGTTGGGAAGGCAAGTGACGCAGAATAAAAAATATTGAGTTTTTAAACGGTACTTTGCGCGTTTAAAAGCAAAGTTAATGCGTATGTCGATGTAAAAAAATTTCGGTTAAATTAATAAATTGATTGTAAAATTTAATTTTTTCTTTGTTGTCGTTTTTTAGCTTTACAACAACTTGGTTATAAATATGTAGTCGCAGCATTATTTCAATGTTTGGGTCCATTTTGGTTGGCTCATCTTTGAAATCTTCCCATTTTTTTACCGCCATATGTGATTCATTTACAATTTTCGCAAATTCTCTTAGGCTTTTAGAAAAATAAGTTCTAATGAATTTGATTTGATTGCCTGTTAGTCTATTTTTTTGTGATATTAATGATTTGATTAGTGTGTCGGCTATTTTTCTCACATTAATTTTTGGATGAAGTTCCCCATCAAAAGATACCATTTCAACGTTGTGAAGTTCAACAGGGAACCCAAACCCCTTGTAAATATAATTTTTAACAATTTTTTTATTCATAACTAAGTCTCTAATTTTCGATGCGTATAACAGTGATAACCAGCGTTGATGAGGCTGTGAGATGAATGTTTGAATTACCGCGTCAACAAATGCAGAAACTCGGAACGTGTACGGCTATCATCGCGGAAGGTGCCGAGCATGACGGAGGTTGTCATCGACGAATTTTGTTTTTCCACTCCTCGCATCATCATGCACAAGTGTTGTGCTTCAATGATCACGCCTACGCCAGCAGCTTGTGTGACTTCTAAAATACAATCAGCAATTTCTTTGGTGAGTTGCTCCTGAATTTGTAAACGTCTTGCGAACAAATCCACGATGCGCGGAATTTTTGATAAGCCAATTACGGTGCCTCGTGGTAAATAAGCCACATGACAACGACCGAAGAAGGGTAAAAGGTGGTGTTCGCACAAAGAATATAATTCAATGTTTTTGACAATGACCATTTCATTCATGGACGAAGAAAAGAGTGCGCCATTGATCACTTCATCCATATTTTGTTGGTAGCCGCGTGTTAAAAAATGCAGGGCTTTAGCTGCACGACGAGGGGTGCTCGCCAACCCCTCGCGAGTAGGATCTTCACCTATCTGGGTAATGATTTGGGAATAAAGCTGTTCTAATGGTTCCATCGTTACCTTTAACCTGGTGGCCAGTGCAAAGCACGACCGCCCAATAAATGAAAATGCAAATGAAAGACGCTTTGTCCGGCCAAACTACCGCAGTTGCTGACTAAGCGATAACCTTCACTCATCCCCAATTGTGTGGCTAGTTGTTTGGCTGTTTGTATGACCTGACCCACAAGCAAGGTGTCTTCAGAGGTCAGCTCATTTAAGCTCGCAATGTGTTTTTTGGGAATGATGAGCTTATGTTGAGGGGCTTGAGGGTTAATGTCGCTGAACGCGAGCACGTGATCATCTTCATAAACGATGTCGCTGGGTATCACTTTTTTTGCAATTTTGCAGAAAAGACAGTTCGTCATAAACTAAGCTCATTTTGAAAAAACACTGCGTTTGTAGGGGTATTCTGGTGCGAAAAACTCGCTTTTCTAACCCTGGGGAGTATAATCGGGTCACATTGGAAGGTAAAGAGTACAAACTATGTCAATTTTAAATATTTCTGCCTATCGCTTTGTGCCCCTCTCAGATTTGCCTGCCTTGCGTTCGCAGTTTCAGTCGTTTTGTCGGCAACAAGCCTTCAAAGGGACGGTGGTGTTAAGTGAAGAGGGTGTCAACATTATGTTGGCGGGCTCGTCTGCTACCATTCAAGCTTTTAAAGCGTTCCTTGAAACGTTTGATGCTTTTCGTGGTATGACCTATAAAGAATCTTCCTCAGATACCTTGCCCTTTAAACGTATGTTGGTCAAAGTAAAGCGCGCGCTCACGCCCTTCGATGTGCCAGTGAAAGTGAGTGCTGAAACAGCGAATTATTTACCGCCTGCCCAACTTAAACACTGGTTAGATACCCAAAAAGACATGGTGTTGTTGGATACAAGAAATGAATATGAAATTGAAGTGGGCACCTTCAAAACGGCTGCTTCACTCAATTTGAAGCATTTTTGTGAATTTACGGATGCGATTGTGCATTTGCCTGAGGCGCTTAAATCCCAACCCGTTGTCACGTATTGTACGGGTGGAATTCGTTGTGAAAAAATCGTACCCTTTCTGCGTGAAAAAGGGTTTAAAGAAGTGTATCAGCTCGAAGGGGGTATCCTGCAGTATTTTCATGACTGTGGAGAAGCTCATTTCGAGGGTGCGTGTTATGTGTTTGATGAACGAGTTTCAATTAGAAAGGCAGATACCTTATGAATACATTAGAGCAAGTTACACCGGGTGTGAATGCCCCTCACGATATCCACGTGATCATTGAAATTCCCACACAAAGTGCCCCCGTTAAATATGAAGTTAACAAAGCCACGGGTGCGCTTTTTGTGGATCGTTTTTTAACGACAGCGATGTATTACCCTTGCAATTATGGTTATATTCCCCAAACTCTTTCTGAGGATGGCGACCCCGTGGATGCGTTAGTGCTGAGTCCTTTCCCCTTGATCAATGGTTCGGTGATTCGTTGTCGTCCTATCGGTATGTTAGAAATGACCGATGAAGCGGGGTTAGATGCAAAATTGTTGGCTGTACCTATTAACAAACTGTCAACCTTATATCAAAAAATGGAAAAACCCGAAGATGTGCCCGTACAAATCTTAGACACCATCCGGCATTTCTTTGAACATTATAAAGATTTGGAAGAAGGAAAGTGGGTGAAGGTGGTGGGATGGGCGGGGCCTGAGCGAGCGAAGCAAGAAATTGTCGCGAGTATCGCGCGTTACAATAACGCCGTTGGGTGAGAGTAAAATAGTTAGGGTAAGCGAACGAAAAAATAATATGGCTAAAATTCAAGAAGTGCTTGCATACGAAATATTAGATTCACGGGGCAACCCCACGATTGCGGCACAAATTAATTTGTTGGGGGGCGCCACCGGTTGGGCCGCTGTGCCCTCGGGTGCTTCCACAGGCACGCGCGAGGCGCTGGAACTGCGCGATAAAGACCCCGCTCGTTATGCAGGTAAGGGTGTCCTAAAAGCGATTGGTCATATTTTAGGGCCTATTCGGGATGCGATTTGGGGGCAAGAATTCACAAACCTGAAAGCATTGGATGAGGTATTGGTCCAGCTAGATGGTACACCCAGCAAAACACATTTAGGTGCGAATGCGATTTTAGCGGTGTCATTGGCCATGGCTCGTGCTATGGCGTGTGAAGCCCAACAACCTCTCTATCGTTATCTTCACGCCGGGGTAGATTTTATTTTGCCTGTGCCCATGATGAATATTATTAATGGGGGAGCGCATGCGGATAATAATATTGATATTCAAGAATTCATGATTTTGCCTGTGGGTGCGCCTTCTTTTCCTGAAGCGATTCGTTATGGTGCAGAAATATTTCATGTGTTGAAAGATTTATTAAAAAAACGAGGGTGCAACACAGCCGTCGGGGATGAAGGTGGTTTTGCGCCCAGTTTGCGTTCTAATGTGGAAGCATTGGATATCATCATGGAAGCGATTCAAGTTGCGGGTTATCAGGCAGGTAAAGACATCTACTTGGGCTTAGATGTGGCTAGCTCAGAATTTTATGTTGAAAATCGATATTGCTTGAGTGCGGAAAATAAAAAATTGTCAGCAGAGGCGTTTATTGATTTATTTGCAGATTGGGTGAAGCACTATCCTATTTTGAGTATCGAAGATGGCATGGCGGAACAAGATGAGCCGGGCTGGAAGCAGTTAACTGCTGCACTAGGAAATAAAATACAATTAGTCGGAGATGATTTATTTGTGACGAATACCGCGCTTTTGCGAAAAGGTATTGAAGATAAGATAGCGAATGCTATCTTAATCAAACCCAATCAAGTAGGTACTTTGTCGGAAACGTTAGATGCAGTTGAATTGGCAAAACAAGCGCATTACAACGCGGTGATGTCGCATCGTTCAGGTGAAACGGAGGATACCACCATTGCGGATTTGGCTGTGGCCACAGGCATAGGACAAATCAAGACGGGTTCCTTATGCCGCTCTGATCGTGTCGCCAAATATAATCGTTTATTGCAGATAGCACATGAACTTGGGTCTGCCGCTCGTTACGCGGGTGCGGCTGTATTTGCGCGTTGGCTATGAAACTACTGTTTGCTTTACTCTTATGTCTTTTTTTAGTGTTGCAATATAAGCTGTGGGTGGCGAAACAAGGCTCGCCGCAAATTGCGCGTTTAGAAGGACAGAAGAAACAATTGATACAACAAAATTTATTATTAGAACAACAAAATCAACATTTACAAAATCAAGTCAATCGATATAAACAAGGTTTAGATGGGTTTGAAGAGCGTGCCCGTGAAGACTTGGGTATGGTAAAAAAAGGTGAAGTGTTTTATCAAGTTGTACCTGCGCCCACGTCCCCTCCTGTTCAACGAGTTCCCCATGAAGCGAAGTAAAAGCTCTAGGCGCTGGTTAGAAGAACATTTTAGCGATGTCTATGTTCAAAAGGCGCAAGAGCAAGGTTATCGTTCACGTGCTGTGTTTAAATTAAAAGAATTGTTAGCTAAAGATCAGTTATTGAAAAGAGGAATGCGTGTTATCGAACTGGGTGCGGCCCCGGGTGGTTGGACGCAAATACTGGCGGAAGAAGTAGGTAAAACAGGAAAAATTTGGGCGCTTGATATATTGCCCATGGACCCCATTCCAGGTGTGACCTTTATTCAAGGTGATTTAACTTCAGAAGAAATATTTCAGCAGCTATGGCAATCTTTAGAACAAACACCAGTGGATGTCATTTTATCTGATATGGCGCCCAACATGAGTGGCGTGCCTGCAGTCGATCAAGCGCGTGTGATGCAGTTGGCTGAATGGGTAGGGGAGTTGACACATGATTTACTTAAACCAGGCGGTGCATTACTCATCAAATTGTTTCAAGGTGAAGGATACGATGCGTATTTAAAAACCTTGAGGAAACATTTTTCTCAGGTGATGATTCGTAAACCCCTTGCTTCGCGTAAACGTTCTAACGAAGTGTACTTGGTGGCGAAGGGGTTCAGGACAGTAAATTAGACCGCTGCTAGGGACTTGGCTATACTTATTCAATTCTTGACTTAAAGAGGTATTTACCTTGAACGACATGGTAAAAAATTTATTCTTATGGCTATTTATTGCAGTCGTACTCATTTTTATCTTCAGCAACTTTGGTCCTAAATCGGGCGCTGATCAGCGCTTGAGTTACTCAGATTTTGTCCATCAAGTACAACAAGGTAATGTCTCTGCCGTGACGATTGATAATCGTGTGGTAGAAGGTGTGATGCAGGGTGATCAAGTTTTTAATACCTATATCCCTCTTGAAGATCCTACCTTGCTAAATGAGCTCATGAAAAAAGGCGTCAGTGTTAAAGGGCGTCCACCTGAACAGCAAAGTATGTTGATGCATATCTTCATCAATTGGTTCCCCATGCTTTTATTGATCGGCGTCTGGGTCTTTTTTATGCGACAGATGCAAGGTGGGGGAGGGCGTGGTGCATTGTCCTTTGGGCGTAGCCGTGCTCGTCTATTGGGCGAAGATCAGGTTAAAGTCACGTTTGCTGATGTGGCGGGTTGTGAAGAAGCCAAAGAAGAAGTTAAAGAGCTAGTGGATTTTTTAAAAGATCCTGGCAAATTTCAAAAATTGGGCGGAAAGATCCCTCGCGGGGTGTTATTGGTGGGTCAACCGGGTACAGGTAAAACCTTGCTTGCACGCGCGGTGGCAGGAGAAGCAAAAGTACCTTTCTTCACTATTTCAGGTTCGGATTTTGTTGAAATGTTTGTGGGGGTGGGGGCTTCTCGTGTGCGTGATATGTTTGAACAAGCAAAGAAACAAGCCCCTTGTATTATTTTTATTGATGAAATCGATGCCGTTGGACGTCACCGTGGTGCAGGGTTAGGGGGCGGTCATGATGAACGTGAACAAACCCTGAATCAATTGTTAGTTGAAATGGATGGGTTTGAGGGTAGTGAAGGTGTCATCGTGGTGGCCGCCACAAACCGTCCTGATGTGTTAGATCCCGCTTTGTTGCGCCCAGGTCGTTTTGATCGCCAAGTTGTAGTGGGTTTACCCGATGTGCGTGGACGTGAACAAATATTAAAAGTGCATATGCGTAAAGTACCTTTAGCGGAAAATGTGAATCCCATGGTGATTGCGCGAGGAACCCCCGGATTTTCAGGTGCGGATTTAGCAAATTTAGTGAATGAAGCTGCTTTATTTGCAGCACGTGCAAATAAAAAAGTGGTAGACATGCAGGATTTGGATAAAGCCAAAGATAAAATCATGATGGGTACGGAACGCCGTTCTATGGCGATGAATGACGAAGAAAAACGTCTCACGGCTTATCATGAAGCAGGGCACGCTATCGTAGGGCGTTTAGTGCCAGAGCATGATCCTGTCTATAAAGTCAGTATTATACCGCGCGGCAGAGCCTTGGGTGTCACGATGTTTTTGCCCGAACAAGATCGTTATAGTTACAGTCGACAACGATTAAACAGCCAAATTTCAAGTTTGTTTGGTGGGCGATTGGCAGAAGAATTAATTTTTGGTGTCGATAAAGTGACGACGGGTGCTTCTAATGACATCAAACGTGCAACAGAAATTGCACGCAACATGGTCACCAAGTGGGGTTTGTCGGATAAGTTAGGGCCACTCATGTACGGTGAAGATGACGGTGAAGTATTTTTAGGACACTCTGTCACAAAACGCAAAGAAGTGGCAGAAGGTACTGCACAACTGATTGATGAAGAAGTGAGAAACATCGTAGACATTAATTATGTGCGTGCTAAACAATTATTGGCTGATCACCTCACTATTTTGCATAGGATGGCAGAAGCGTTAATTAAATATGAAACCATTGATGCAGAACAAATTGATATGCTGATGCAAGGTAAAGTGCCTGCACCTCCGCGTGATTGGTCAGATGAACCTCCTACAAAAGGTGATGCAGGTGAGCCTTTGAAAGAACCAGGGGAAACCATTGATCCTTCTTCAGAATTCCCGCCTTCAAATGAAGATAATATGAAAGCCGCAGATGAGTAGTGTATCTCAACGTTCAGTTGTGAAAATCATGGGGGTCTTAAATGTGACCCCCAATTCTTTTTCGGATGGCGGAAAATATATCGATGTTGACCAAGCGGTGGAGCGTGCTCTGCGCATGATCGAAGAAGGGGCGGATTGGATTGATGTGGGGGGCGAATCATCACGTCCCTATGCTGAACCGGCTCCCTTAGAGGTGGAATTGGCTCGTGTACTTCCCGTGATCACACGTTTAGCTGCTTGCACAACGACGCCTATTTCTATCGATACCTTTAAGCCTGAAGTGATGCAGGCGGCCTGCGGTGCCGGTGCGAGTATGATCAATGATATTTATGCTTTGCGTCAGCCCGGTGCGCTTGACATGGCGGCTGCCTTAAAGGTGCCGGTCGTATTAATGCATATGCAACATGATCCTCATACCATGCAAAATAATCCTCATTACACCGATGTAGTGGCAGAGGTAGAGGCTTTTTTTGTGGAGCGGATACAGGCTTGTTTGGCTGCAGGCATAAAACATGAACAGTTGATTTTGGATCCTGGTTTTGGTTTTGGTAAAACAGCGGCACATAATTGTGCTTTGCTAAAACAATTAAAAAAATATACAAGCTATCAAGAAAAAAGAGCGTTGCCTATTTTGGTTGGACTATCTAGAAAATCCTTGATAGGTGATTTGTTGGGATTACCCATGTCAGAACGTCTTCATCCAAGTGTGGCTTTAGCTGTGTACGCTGTATTACAGGGTGCGCGCTATGTCAGAACACACGATGTGTTAGCCACAAGACGTGCGGTTGACATGGTGTGTGCAGTGGAGGCAGAGCGTGTATGACAATGCAAAGAAAGTATTTTGGTACGGATGGTATTCGCGGTCGTGTGGGTCCTTGGCCGATTAATCCAGAATTTGCGCTCAAACTGGGTTGGGCTGTGGGTAAAGTGCTCGCAAGACCCGGTGGGGCAAAAGTATTAATTGGTAAAGATACACGTATTTCAGGTTATATGTTTGAATCTGCATTGGAAGCAGGCTTGTCTGCAGCAGGAGTGGACAGTCATTTATTGGGCCCTATGCCTACCCCAGCGATTGCTTATCTGACGCGTACGCTGCGTGCACAAGCCGGAATCGTGATCAGCGCTTCACATAATCCTTATTATGATAATGGTATTAAATTCTTTTCAGAGCAGGGGTATAAACTGCCGGATGAGATTGAGTTGGCCATTGAGCAACAGCTAGATGAACCCCTATTGACAGTGGATTCAGATTATTTGGGTAAAGCGGTGCGAGTGGATGATGCGCCAGGACGTTATATTGAATTTTGTAAAAGTACTTTTCCAGCGACCTTCTCATTAAAGGGAATGAAAATTATATTAGATTGTGCGAATGGTGCTACCTATCACGTTGCACCCAGTGTTTTTGATGAATTGAATGCAACGGTGATAGAGCTGGGCGTGCATCCGGATGGATTTAATATTAATGCTAATGGCGGTTCGACCAAGCCTGAGATAATACAAGAAAAAGTATTAGCAGAACATGCAGATTTAGGGATTGCTTTAGATGGTGACGGTGATCGTGTCATCATGGTGGATGAACAAGGTGAGATTTTAGATGGTGATGATTTGTTATTTATCATTGCGAATAATTTACATGAAGCGGGTGTATTGCAGGGGGGGGTTGTAGGAACAGCCATGACTAATTTGGGCTTAGAGCGTGCGTTATATAACAAAAAAATCCCTTTTTCCCGTAGTAAAGTGGGTGATCGTTATGTGATGGCAGAATTGATGCGTTTAGGTTGGCGCTTGGGTGGAGAATCATCGGGCCACATTGTGTGGTTGGGTGCCACCACCACAGGAGATGGCATTGTATCTGCTTTGCAAGTGTTGTCTGCAATGCGGCGAACAGGGAAAAGTTTACATGAACTCAAAAAAGAATTGGTGAAATTTCCACAAACGATGGTGAATGTGCGTACAAAACAGAAATGGGATCCTTTCTGTGAACCACGTATCACTCAAGCGCTTAAAGAGGCAGAGCAAAAACTATCGGGTAAGGGGCGTATTTTATTGCGCGCTTCAGGCACGGAACCACTTGTACGCGTGATGGTGGAAGGAGAAGATGCAGGTCAAGTTCATCAACTCGCTTACGATTTGGCAGGTGTTGTGGAGGAGGTTGTGAGATAAAGCTATAGCGATACCCCATCATTATTCAGTATTTGCCCGGTTTCGCTACCATGTGGTGCTGTTTCCGGCGTAAAAAATCGATAGAAAGAGGAGAGTGAGGGTGCTCTGTCAGGGGTGGATGGAGGAGAAGAGTTTCCGTTTTCTCTTCCTGTATGATCTAAGTGATGTGCTATAGGGGGTGAAGAGGCTGGATTGCTGTGATCAAGATATTCCTCCCCCGCTGTACTTGTTGTTGCAACAGGAGGAGGTGCGGGTGGGAGGGTGGCAGGCACGGAGGGTATATTTACTTGGGTTTGTGTGGGTAAATGTGTTCGCCATAGGCTTGCTTGGGGCAGTTCACACAGTTGTAAAAAATCATGCATATTTCGAGATTGGATAGGCATTTCGGATAATGACCATAACTTTAATTTTGTGCAAATCTCAATGTTATTAAGTACACGAATAATGGTTTCACGTGAGATCTTAGCTTTTTGGAATAAAGGATTAAGTTGTTTGGCGAGAATCATCTTTGTTTCAGCATTGTAGTAAGCGGTTAACTGAAGTAATTCTGCTGTTTTGTAACCTAATTTTTTGAGATCAGGGCCGTGGTGTAAGAGAGCTTCCAAGGTTTCCAAACTAGAGCGAATAGCAAATTCGCTGAATTCTGCTCTGGAAAAAGGAGGCCGAGATGGGTTTCCTAGGGGATAGGCACGGAAATAGCGTATAAGCGCCTCTAGTTTATTTCGACCCTCCATTGATTGAATGAGGCCGAGAATAATATCGCAGTCAAGGTGATGGCGAATCGGTTGCTTGATGTATTTAATGAGTTCTTCTAGGTGGAACAAAGCCTGCTTGATGTTCTGACAGATGAGCATAGCCAGGGCGTCTTGCTTAAAGCCAAAGCTTATTAATAGATTTCCTTCTGTGACAAGGAGGGCTAAAATTTTATCTCTGATTTCTTTGTTTCTTGTGCGATTATGTTTTGTGTAGATCTCTTTGATGAGTTCGTGAGAAAAGTTTACTCGAATGAGTGCTCTATGTGTTTCTTCAAAATTTTCGGGTAGAGGATGAAATTTACTTGAAGAGGGGAGTATCTCTTTGATTTGTTTGTCTATGTAACCGAGGTTTTTTAATCTTAATGAGAATTCTTCAAAAGGACTGAGGATCTTATAAGCTTGATAGATGGAGGCTTGAATGAGTTCTTCTGTATCTACTTGGGTGCCAATGCTTCGGAAACGCGCTGGAGTGAAGGGGGTTGTTGTCTCCATACCGAGGGGAGTGAACGGTATGGGTCGTGCTCCCTCTGATGATGAAGCGAGGTCAGAAATGCGTGGTAATGTAAAGGGCAATATCGCATTGTTAAGTGGGGTAAGCTGCGCTAGGGCAGAAACGCCCGGTAATTCAAAAGACCCCACTTCTGTTCTTCTGGCTTCAGGCGTAGTGGCTTCTTCGTTAAAGAGTCGTTTTCTACTGCTGGGAGAATAAGGAAGCATGGAGGGTACCTTTTTTATGTGTGGAATTAAAAAGAAGGGGAGTGGGGAGGCGAAATTTCTTCTCTCCCTGCAGTTTCGGCGACTCTTAGGAGTGCAAAAAATCTAGAAGAAGCAGCGGGATAGGTCTCACCTCTGTTTACAGGGGTTGCTTGAGCCTTATTTTCGGATTCATTCCTGCTGGTCGTAGCTGCAGCTGCGATCGTATTTGTCATGACAGCGGGTGTTTGCGGGGGCAAATTTGCCTGCAGGGCTATTTTTATTTCTTTTGTGATATCGCTGTTTTTCAATTGGAGTAATTCATCTATTTTGTAATTCAACTTTTTGAGAAGGGCGGCATTTTTTAATATTTTTGGCAAGCTTCCATTATTGGCTCGAGTGGCTAATAAGTTGAACTCTGATATAGAAAAGTGAGGAATGCATTTCTGTCGAATACAAGATTTGATATAAGACGAAAGCATCTTTAATTTTTGTTGGCCAGGCGCAGTTTGTACAAGATGGAGTAGGGTGTTTGAATCCAGGTAATAGTGAAGAGGTTGTTGGGTATAGTAAAACAGTATACGCAATTGTTCTAAAGCAAGTGGTGTGCTTTTGCAAGCGAGCTGAGTGAGTTGTTGAGGGTTGAGGCCAAATGCGATCAATGAGGCTCCGTTTGTAGCAAGGTAGGTCAGTAGAATTCCATTTTTTTCTGCATCTAAAAAAGTAGAATTTTTATATATTTCTTTGATGTGTTCATGAAAAAATCCAAGTTGAATGAGTTTGTGATGTGTGTCTTCAAAATTTTGGGGTAGAGAACGAAATTTTTGTTCTGATTCAAAAAAAATCATTTCTTTGCTTTGTTCTTCGGAATATCTCAGGCTTTTTAAGCGTGATGTATTTTTCAAGTGAAGTGCAAAAGCCGGATTGAGGGCATCGGTTTGTACGGCTGCGGGTTGTGCCGTGGCGGCTTGTACCATGGCGGGTTGTACTGTTGGCTGTCTTGTTCTTGCTACGAACTCAGCGAAGGAGGGCAATATGGGCAGGCATGGCTGTTCTAGGGCAGAAGGGGAAGGTAATGCGAAGTGTGTTCTTCTGAGTTCAGTGGCACTTGCTAGTGCATCAATGCGTCTTTTGTTGTTAGCTGGGAACATAAGAAAGTTGCCTTCACGGAATAAGAGGTGAGGCTCATTTTAGCTAAAAATAACGAAATGGTCAATAAATGAACTAAATTAATTGATGGAATAGGGTGGGTACAGTCCTTATTTTTAGCAGTGATGCTCCGAAGGAGGGCCGAATTGTTGCAAATTCTACGTTCCAAGAATAGGTACGCTGCTACCAAGATCTATGTTTTCATCCTCATTTTCAGAGGTGTTGGTTTCGTCATTGCCCACGATAGGAATATCTTGAGAATCAATCTCAGCTAGATTTTCTTCTTCTTCCCCAGGGGTGGGTTCCACGACGTTGGCTTCGGGTGCGGGGGTATCATTTGTCATTTGTTCAAAAAATCCATGAGTAGACAGTAAAGATGAAAAGGGGGGAGGAGAAGAAGGTACTTCCGTGGGGGATAAGAAATGAGGTGAGTGATGCTCATCTACTTCTTCTTCACTTTTTTCTTCATTGACGTCATTGCCACTCGTATCTGCAGCAGAATGAGTTGCTTCGCTGAGGGAGACAGTAGAATGGGTGGCTGTCAGTAGCGGTGTGCTGGTGAGTTCACGGCTAGAAAGTGGCATGGCAGGGGCGATACTTGCGAACTGACAGATTTGTAAGAATGCAGAGAGGTTAACCTGGCCAGGCGTATCAGGGTTAATTAATGCCAACAATTTTTTACAGTAACTGGGATGGTTGAGTAAGTTTATAACCGTTTCGTACCCAATATTGTGCGTCCGAAATAATACCCCAAATAATTGGAGAAGGGTGAGTCGAAGTTGGGTATCAGTATGGGTGATGCCGATGATTTGTTCTGCATTGTAGTAGAGGTTTTTAAAAAGTTGAGCCTGTGAAAGGATGAGGTTGAGTGTGTCAAGCGTGCAACTAAGAGCAAAAGTAATGAGCTCAGATCGCGAAAAAGGGGAGGATTTCTCGGCAGAGTGTGCAGCAATCGCTTCTAATTTTTGTAGGCCATTTGTTTTTTTGATGATTCGTATAACCACACTGAGCCCAAGATGACAACGAAAGAACGATTCGTGAGTATATTCAGCTAGTTTTTCTAAATACATGACAGCATAAATAGGGTGTTGGGCCAATTCGCAAAGTTCAATACGACTCGCGCCTGTTGATTGTAGTGTGCCCCCATGTTGAACGAGTAACCTGAAGACTTCATCCCTGTGTCGGGGTTTATCTTTGTGAATTTCGTTTATTCGAACGATATCTTCACACCTAAAACCTTGTTGAGTCAGGGCTTGATGCACAGCTTCAAAGTTCTGAGGTAAGGCATATATTTTGCTTTCAGAGATAAGTAAAGCTTTTCTCTGTGGTTCAAGATACCCAAGGAGGGTGAGTAAGGTAAAGGACCGCTGAAGGGCAAACAGGCGATTCCTTCCCGCCTGTGTTTTGCACTGTTCTACGATTTCTTCATGATTGAACACACTGATGAGATAAGGGTGAAGATCCACCAAAACAGAAAATAGGGTTCTGGGGGTAAAATAGAGTAAGTCCTCGAGTCCTACGGGTGGGTAGCCCCGCTGAATGAGGTTATCAATTTGCTCAACCAGGGTGTTAGAAAGAAGCCCGGGTTGGCTGGCTGCAATTTTTTTTGTTGCGGAGTGGATACCGCTGTCTTGATGTCTTTTTCCTGGCATGAGCAGTGACTTTAAATACCCTAATACAATGCCCGTATTTTACCCAAAAAAACAAAAGATGTCTATTTAGTGAGCATTTTTTTGTGGAGATAAAGTAGAGGTTGTTTACAATTCGTAACAGTTCCTACTTTTCTTAGAGAAAAAAAATCCTATTTTTCTTCAGAAAAAGTAATTTTCTCGATGATCACATCCTCGATGGGCACATCTTGGTGGCCTGCGCGAGAGGTGGTAGGACGGTGTTGAATGCTATCAACTACATCCATACCCGAGATGACTTTACCGAAAACACAGTAGCCCCAGCCTTGAGGAGATTTTTGAGTGTGGTTGAGAAAATGATTGTCGACGACGTTAATAAAAAATTGTGAGGAAGCAGAGTGAGGATCAGAGGTGCGGGCCATGGCCAAGGTGCCACGTAAATGTTTTTCACCCTTATCGGCTTCATTCTCAATAGCAGAACGAGCTGATTTATGTTGCATGCCGGGTTTGAAGCCTCCGCCTTGGATCATGAAATTTTTGATCACACGATGAAAAATAAGACCATCATAAAAACCTTCTTTCACATAATCGAGGAAGTTTTGAGAGGTAACGGGTGTATTCTTGTGATCGAGTTCAATCTGAATGGCGCCGAGGTTGGTGTGTAGGGTAAGGGTGCTCATGAAAAATACCTATGTAGTTTGTAATAGCCCAGCCCCCACCCTCTGGGGCGTCATTGCGAGCGGTGCGAAGCAATCCAGATTGATGTGGATTG
>JACREE010000042.1 GCA_016218405.1 Gammaproteobacteria bacterium | reverse complement strand
GATCATTCAAACAGCGATGGATTTCGCCACTATCCTTCAGCACCTTACACCTGAACAAAGCAGGGCTGTTTGTGAAGACTGTCAAGCGCATTTACCTAAGATCATTACAACAGCAAAAGATTTCGCCACTATCCTTCCGTTCCTTACACCCGAAAAATGCAGGGCTGTTTGTGAAGCATGTCAAGCGCATTTACCTAAGATCATTACAACAGCAAAAGATTTCGCCACTATCCTTTGTTACCTTACACCCAAAAAATGCGAGGTTGTTTTTGAAACAATCAAAGATCATTTACCTCAATTAATACAAACAGACACAGACATGGAGATTCTTAACAGAATATATCTTCCTGATAATGTCCGCTTACCCAAACATTATTATTTACTGGCTAGCTTAGACGCGTATATAACTCAAGTGGAAGGACATGGCAACAATGATTTTTCATACAGCTTTTTTCACCAAAAAACATCAAGAGACTTAACCCAAGAAGTCGATTATAACCTTGCAAAAAAAATTAAAGAAACGATGATAAAACAAGTTCCCTACACAGACATCGATGAGCTCTTAAGCCCAGAAAATCTCAAAGACATGCGAGACGAAATCGTGACAAACCTGAAAACAAGCGATCCCTTTTTTAATGAAAATTACGTAGAGCGTGGCATGAACAGCGAGGCCTTAACAAAAGCCTTTCGTCTTGTTAGAACGCCCGAATTTCGTCAACCCTCACCTGGCAACGGGCGTCATTATTTTTTTTAATCTATCAGGTATGGCGAGAATAATGTTCGACCAATCTCAGTCACACCAATCATCACCCCCCTCTCTCTTGATTTAAACAAAAAATTGCCTATAATAAACAACATCATAACGTCGTTTATTATAGGCAATTTAAAATTATGCCCCATTTTCGATCTCGGTTTGCCGCTCAGTATATTTTAAAACTGGCTAAATTATGGCCTGTTGTCGGCGTGCTTGGCTTACGTCAATCGGGAAAAACTACGTTAATGCAGCAGTTGTTCCAGGCTGCTCATCTTGTTTCATTGGATGATCTGGCCATGAGAGAAGAAGCATCCCGTTCACCCAATACCTTTTTAAAAAAACTAACCCCGCCTGTGGTACTGGATGAAGTACAAAAAGCCCCTGCTATTTTTGATGCCATCAAGTTGAATGTAGATCAAAAGAGAATACCCGGTTCTTATTTTTTAACCGGTTCAACGGCCTTTTCAAGTAAAATTGGTATCCGTGAAAGTTTAACAGGGCGTATTGGTCTTGTTGAATTATTCCCCTTATCCCTTGCTGAGTTGCATGCCAAGCCATTTCGCCCTCTACATCAATGGGTGCCGACTGCCTCTGAGTGTCTTCCAAGATTTAGTCCAGGTGAATTGGGGCGGGCTGCTGTCAGTGGCGGGCTGCCTGTCCCTGCCTTCATGCGTGAGAAAGCACAACGAGATCTCTATTGGCGATCGTGGTTGGAAACAACGATCTTGCGGGATTTATCTGCATTTTTTCCCCGTCAGTTTGATGCTGATTTCGCTTTCTTGTTACTAGAAAGAATGGCTTCTCTTTTGCGAAATGGAGAGCTACCTACTTTAAAACATTTTACAAAGCCTGCACGTAAGATCAGAGCATACTTGACGGCGATGGAAAATGTATTTCTGTTACGAAAAATAAACTGCCATCCTTTAGGCACAGGAAAAGAAATTTGGCTGTTTATGGATTCAGGTCTCGCTGCTTATTTGATGGGGCAACCCTTTGGCGAAGGTGTCACGCTGAGCCTCGTCCGTCATTTTATTTTAAATGAGATCAGTGTCCAAGCGGAGTATCAAGGAAAGCGATTGACACGAACCTACTATAAATCTGCGCAAGGCTCTGCGGTAGATTTTGTTTTGGATAATATTCCTTTTCGAATTGTACCCAATGTGACGAGTGTGACAAATCAACTTCACTGGGAAGAAAGACCCCTGTTGGGTGCGATGAAAAAATTAGGCAGTCAATTCGCATACCTTGTTGCACCCATAAACAAAGCCGAACTACCTCCAGCCAAGGGAGGGGTGGGCATTCTTCCCTGGAGTATTTGGAGTTAAATGCCCTCTCCACCGACTTACAAGGCTAAACAATTTAACTTTTCATGCCCAGAACTTGCAAGAAACTTGCTAAAATAGAAAGTTTCTTACATAATTAATTCGTTGTGATGATGGAACGAGGCAGCGTATGCTGAAAAGCACATCGAAACTCATGAGTCAGGGGTGGGAAAAACACCTTATTCGAGACGTCGATTTACAGAGTATCTTTGCAGGCAGCGATGCGAGTCGATATGCGCTCATTCATAAAGCCTTACATGCAAAAGAGCTTATCCAACTTCGCCGAGGCCTGTATATGCTTGCGCCTCAACATCAAACCCCGCTTTGGAGCCAATATTATCTCGCTAACCACATCGCTGCTTGTAGTTTTATCACAGCAGAATCTGCATTGAGCTTCCATGGTTGGATACCAGAACAAATAAAACAAGTAACCAGCGCGATTGCATTTGGTCGAAATAAAATATTTCATACTCCAATGGGTGATTTTGTTTACCGAACCTTTCCAGTGACCTCAGCTAATTATTTTTTATACGGCGTACAATCCGTAAAAGTCGCAACACATTTAGTGTGGATGGCAACCGCATTGCGTGCTCTGATGGATTATGTTTATTGGCACAAAGTTAATGATGCAAACACTGATTTTTTAATTCATAGCTTACGCATCGATGAATTACACTTAAAAGAAATTAAAAAAACAGACATTCAAAATTTACTACCCGTCTATCATTCTAAACGCGTACAAAAATTATTGAAAAATCTTTTAAAAGAAAGAGGGTATCATGGATAACAAAATAATAAATGAACGGCTTAAACAATATAAACTGCTAACCCTTGAAGATGAGGAAAATGCATTAAAGGAAATATTACAAGAACTCGCGCTTTATTCACTGTCTGTCGCTGGTTTTTTTTCTGAAGCTTTATTCCATGGGGGGACTTCTTTACGAATTTTATATCAACTCCCTCGGTTTTCGGAAGACTTGGATTTTGTTTTAAAGACCCCAAACTCTAAATTTAATTGGGGAAAATACACAGAACAGCTTACCCGCGTTTTTAATTTATTTAACATAGAACCCGAGATCGTTGATAGAACAAAAACAAACACAACCGTGCAAAAATTATTTCTAAAAGATACTTCCATCGGGAAAATTATCAATTTTCAATTTCATCATCACCAACAACGAAAACTCATGATAAAATTTGAAATCGACACCAACCCACCTTTTGGCGCAAAAGAAGAAATAAAATTTTTAGAATTTCCACAGGATTACGCCATCTCTGCACAAGATTTGGGAAGTAATTTTTCAGGAAAATGCCATGCCTTACTCTGTCGAAAATACATCAAAGGCAGGGATTGGTTTGACTTTGCTTGGTATGTTTCGCGAAAAACACCAGTCAATTTTAATTTACTCTCTGCAGCTATTAATCAAAATGGACCATGGAAGGATAAAAAAATTCATGTCGATGCCCCTTGGCTATTAACACAACTCAAAAATAAAATAGAAACTGTAGATTGGACCCAGGCAAGTGTTGAAGTCACACGGTTTTTATCACCCGAATATCAAAGCACTCTTAAACTGTGGAGCAAAAATTTCTTTTTAGAAAAAGTTTCAAAAATGGGATTGAGCTTTGGTATTAACTCATAGGTAACTATTCACGTGGCGTAGCGGCGTGAATGGTTACTTGAACGTCGAAGACTTAAGTCTAACCTGGCACACTTTACCATTATGCTTGATAATTTCACAAATAAAGGCTAATATTAATAGTATCTATCAACAAAACCATCAAGTAAATATGGCCACCACACTTCAACGGTTTTTAAGAAAAAATCCTATATTTACGTATGATATCTTTGCGCAAGCAATTTCAGGCGATCATGCGCGCAGCAAAAATACTATTAAGGCGTTATTAGCTCATCACATTCAACAAGGACATATTATCAGGGTAAGGCGCAGGTTATTTGCCGCTGTCCCCGTGGGCGCCGATCCAAAAACGTATCCCATCAATCCTTATCTTGTTGCAGGCTATGCTACATCGGATGCCGTGCTTGCTTATCACTCTGCATTAAGTTTTTATCAAATGGCTTATTCGGCTAGCTATCGTTTTACTTATCTGACGCAATATCAATCAAGCCACTTTAGTTTTCGATCTGAAAGTTATGAGGGGGTCAGGTTTCCGGCAAGCTTGGTACAACAACATCAGGAAAGTATTTTTATTCACACTGAAGATGTGCAAGGGCTCAATGTTCGAGTGACTAGTTTAGAACGCACTCTAGTGGATGTATTAGATAAGCCCAAGCTCGGCGGTGGGTGGGAAGAAATTTGGCGATCATTGGATATGATAGATCGTATCAAGATAAATCAAGTTGCTGAGTATGCACTTTTATTAAATAATGCGACGACGGTTGCAAAAGTTGGATTTTATTTATCGCAACGACAAAAAGAATTGAATGTCCCCGCTGATGTACTTTTAGAGCTACAAAAAGCCTGCCCGCGTTCTCCGCACTATATTGACCATACAGCAAGAAAAAACGGAAAATTACTCGATGACTGGAATATTATCGTTCCAAAAACTCTAATTATAAAAAGTAGTGCTACTAGGGGGTATCGTCAATGAATTGTTAGACTTGCCACAATAAAACTTCATTCCCCTTTAAGCTTCCCACCGTACAATAACCCCCTAAAACTCATTTTTTAGGATACCGCAGTGGCTATGCCAACCTGGAAAGCAGACTTACACACCCTCTCTGCCCACTACAAAGCTGAACTGGCGAGCTTTGAGGTCTGGGCGTTAAACAAAGAAACGAAGCTGCGAACTTATCCAGACCTGTTACGTGCGTGTGAAGGGTATGATTTAAAAAACGTTTTAACGCTTTGCGATAAAGCTATTGCAGAAGCAGATTCCCCCGAGGCGTTTGAAGCCTCTTTCATCGCTATTTTGGCAACGCATTGGGAACAGACAACAGAAACGGCGCTCAGTTATTTAGCTTACCCTG
>JACREE010000043.1 GCA_016218405.1 Gammaproteobacteria bacterium | reverse complement strand
GTGAGTGTGGTGTGAAAGTGATGGTAACGTTGATTGCCTGGCACAGAGTAGATGGTTTTATTTTTTTTTGTCTCACGTTGGTATTGAATATGTTGCGATGAAAGCCATTGTAAGGTCATGTCGATATAGGGTTGCCCATGTAAATCATTGACAGTGATTTCGCTGGGTTGGTGTGCGAGGGGTAAAGTAAGTAATAAAGCGGAAAGATGTTGTGAGCTTAAGCCATCTAAACAAACTTGGCCTCCTTGTAATTTACCCGAGATACGAATAGGGAGACAATCGGGTGCTTTGAGAGAGTCGATGGATAAACCAAGCGATGATAGGGCGTGAAGCAAATCACGGATGGGGCGCGTGCGCATTTGATCACCACAGTCGACGATGATAGGGGTGGGGTGTTTTCGCAATCCAAGTAGAGGCAGCGTAAATCGCGTGGTGATACCGGAATTACCTGTGTTGAGGTAATCGGTAGATGTGCAAAGTGATTCAGGTCCGTCAACGATAACATGATCGCCTTGTACCCGGATGTGTGCGCCTAAGGTTTTACAGACATGAAGTGCATCCTGAGTATCATTCGAACGCAATAAGTGTGTGAGGGTGGATTCACCTGCAGCCATGAGTGCCATAAACAAACCACGAATGCTGTGTGATTTTGATGTGGGGATGTGCACGCATCCTCGTAGGGTCTTACTTTTTTGGATGTGTAGATTCACTTTGGTTCAATTCTCTAAGTAAAATACTCGTTTTGTGCGATACCTGTAGGTATACTTCACGCACCTGAGTTTTCGGTTTTTTAGCGCTCAAGCAGGGTTCAGATTGACTGTTAAAAAATGTGCGCATAGTTATTCATATGCAAACATTTTTTAACAGTTGAGATGAGCCCTGATTGGTATGATAAAAAACCGAAAACTCAGGTGCGTGAAGTATATAATCCCCCAAACTTAACAGACCCTACTATTATTATTGTTATTGAACACTTGGACTTAAGAGGATGCCATGGCTGATAAAACCGCTCAAATAATATACGGACCTGAAAATAAAGCAATAAACTTTCCGGTTTATGATGCCACGCTAGGTAGTGAGGTGGTGGATATCACGGGTTTGGCCAAGTCAGCGGGTATTTTTACTTATGATCCTGGTTTTATGTCGACAGCGGCCTGTGAATCTAAGATTACATATATCGATGGTGAGAAGGGCGTGTTGCTTTATCGTGGTTACCCCATTCAGCAATTGGCAGCAGAATCTGATTTTTTAGAAGTGTGTTACCTCTTGTTGCAAGGGGAGTTGCCTAATATTGCTCAAAAAGAACAATTTGCAAAAATAATTAACAATCACACCATGGTGCATGAACAAATTCGTTCTTTTTTTAATGGATTTAGGCGTGATGCGCATCCTATGGCCATCATGTTGGGTGTGGTGGGGGCTTTATCTGCTTTCTATCATGATTCATTGGACATTAAAAATCCTGAACACCGTGAAGTGGCTGCCTTTCGCTTGATTGCGAAAATGCCCACGATTGCGGCGATGTGTTACAAATATTCCATTGGTCAACCTTTTGTTTTTCCTCAGAACAATTTAGGTTATGCGGACAATTTTTTGAGGATGATGTTTTCTGTGCCCACTGAAGACTATGAATCGAATGCGGTATTAGCAAAAGCCTTAGATCGTATTTTTATCTTACATGCTGATCATGAACAAAATGCGTCTACTTCAACAGTGAGGTTGGCAGGTTCTACGGGGGCGAATCCCTTTGCGTGTATTGCGGCGGGCATTGCGGCCTTGTGGGGGCCAGCTCATGGCGGGGCTAATGAGGCTTGCTTGAATATGCTAGAAGAAATTGCAACGCCTGATAACATTCCTCGCTACATAGCGCGTGCAAAGGATCCAGATGATAGTTTTCGATTGATGGGATTTGGTCACCGTGTATATAAAAATTTTGATCCGCGTGCGATGGTGATGCGTGAAACTTGTCATGAAGTGTTAGAAAATTTGAAAATTCATGACAGTCCTTTATTTAGAGTGGCGCTCGAGTTAGAAAAAATTGCACTTGAAGACGATTATTTCGTTTCCAGAAAATTGTATCCTAATGTGGACTTCTATTCGGGGATCACCTTGAGGGCATTGGGTATTCCCAAAAATATGTTCACGGTTATTTTTGCTTTGGCGAGAACGGTGGGTTGGATTTCTCAGTGGAATGAAATGATCAGTGATCCTAATCGTAGAATTGGCCGCCCACGCCAATTATATTTGGGCCCTACTCGGCGTGATTTTGTGCCCATGGCTAAGCGGTAAGGTCAATTCTACTAGGGTCTGTTTACAATTCTAACTATGCTGGCCATACACCCTTGATTTACTGTGCTCCGCTACTCACATACCCACCCACGTATGCTCCGTTGCGGTGCTCGAAAATCAAGGGTTTATGTCTCAGCCTAGCGGTAAGCGTTCACGGCCCTATTAACTAGTATGGGAAAAGATGGTATAAAGC
>JACREE010000040.1 GCA_016218405.1 Gammaproteobacteria bacterium | reverse complement strand
TTTTCAGATAAATTTTTGAAGTGTTTAATGAGCGCAGATGAACTCTCTTTGAATACCTTGTCGTGCTGAAGAATTTTGGGATGGACCTTGAGTGCCATTTCATTCAAGTTTATTAATTTTAATCCATTTAAACTGCGTACTCTTGATAATGCAACGTAGCCCATGCCTGGTTCGAATGCGTCGCCCAAATCAATTTCTGCTGCGTCGAGTGTCATTCCTTGGCTCTTATGAATGGTGATCGCCCAGGCTAGGCGTAGGGGTACTTGAATGATCGTTGCGCGTACGAGGTTGTTATCTTCATACCGCCATTCTTCGGGTCGAGCGATGATGATCTCATTATGATAGGTTTTAACAATAGGCCAACCCTCGCTTTTATCAAATCCTACCACTACGCTGCGTGTACCATTAACATATCGACCCGACACATCGTTCTTGATAAACATGACTTCAGCGCCCATTTTTAATTTTAATTTTTCTGGCGCAAGACAGTTTCTTTTAAGGCCTTCGACTAAAGCATTAAACCCCTGGCCCACCATTGTAAAAATTTTTTCTTTTCCTGGCAGTTTCAGTAATTCATGTTCGTTAATGGTGTCAACATTGATGTTACGGGAATATAATTTTGTCGCTTTTGTGGGGCCGGCTGGTTCCTTTTTGTAGCGTGTGCGCAAAGGCACTTTCGTGTGCTCGCCTGCTGTACCGCTACGGATATCATTCAGAATGGAGTGTAAAGGATCATCGCCTTGGCGATGTTGTTCTTCTAAATAACACACATGAAAATTGCCTTCTCTCCAAGATGCAGCTTCAAAAGCAAATTGTTTTTCTTCTGTCGGTGAAAGGGTAGACACAGGAGGTAATTGAAAAAAATCACCGCAGAGAATAATTTGAATGCCGCCAAAGGGTTCAGTCGGATTAAGGAGATAACGAGCAATCGTATCCACCATGTCGAGCTGATGCTTATGTAACATGGATATTTCATCAATAATTAATACTTTTGTTTTTTTGTAGTTGCGTGTGATATTTTTCTTTGTGAGTAATTTTTCTAAATCAGATGGGCTGATTTTTTCTTTTATGCCTATTCCTGACCAAGAATGTATCGTGACGCCCTGTAAATGTGTTGCTGCAATGCCTGTGGAGGCGGTAATGGCCACATTGACATTATTATCTTTCAAATAATGAATGTATTTGTTCAATAGATAGGTTTTGCCAGATCCGGCTTCACCGGTGAGGAAAACATTTTTTCCCATTTTTAATAAATTTAATGCTTCATCTTGCAACATAATGAGTTTCTTTCTAAAAAATAAACATAATAATTTTTTTCGTGTGAGTTTGAATCAGATATCATCTGATGCCATTGTTGATACAACTTAACCATGAAGCTCTCTGCCTCTAAATTTTTCCTATTCAGAGTGGCGGTTTAATATTCCATTGAAGGCAACGCCAAGCAGAATCAGTCAGTGTTTTTTCAAATAGACATAATCCTCCTGTGGCAATTTTTATACTGTGTTGGGCACTGAAAGAAGCAAAATCCCCTGTTAAATATGGAGCGAAACGGGCAATACCATTGCTTGTGATGACTAAAATAATTTTTCCTCGATAATCCTGTGTTAACTGCGTAGAAAAATCTTGCCAATGTTGGATAATTTCTTCTGGGTTGACCTGCCAGCCAGTGGGCACGTGAGCTTGTGTTTCCCAGGCCTGGAGTGCGGCTTGTCCTAATCGAGCGATAACGGCTGTTTCTGGTTTGTTTTCATCAATCCCATAATCAATTTCATTGAAGATCTTTAAGGGTTGGAGAGGCAAATGGGTTTGCATGGCAAGTTGTGCTTGTTCGGCCGTTTGTAAGGTGCGCTTTAAGGTGGAAGTAAAAATGACATCGGGGATAAGCTGATTTTTTTTTAAATAAGCCCCCAAGGCATGTCCCTGTAATAAACCACTTTCAACTAAGGGGAGATCTGTTAAACCCACACGTCTTACGGTTTCATCGGGTCCAAAGGTATTGCCATGTCGGGCAATCAATAATGTTGTAACGGGATTCATCATGCCTTAAATTTCCTTTTTATCGTTTTCTGAGAGTAGCTCACCGTGCTGGCTGATCAAGGCTTCTGCACGGGCGATATCTTGTGGGCTATCGATACCTGACATATTAGCACGACCCTTAAAATCAACGGGTACACAGCGCAGGGTGTAGCCGTATTCTAAGAGACGCAACTGTTCCAAGCCTTCCAATTTCTCAAATCGACTTTCAGGTAGCTTCACGTATTGCTCTAAAGTCTGTCTGGAATAACCATACAAACCAATATGGCGAAAAATCGGGCTATGATCACTTTGTTTGCGTAAGATCTCTTCGTGACGGATGGCAGGGAGGATCATTTTGCTGAACCAAAAGGCATGGCCTGTTTTTTCATCAAAAACAGCGGTGGTTCCGCTGAAGGGAGTTGTTAATTTATGTTGTCTGAGTTGATCCAATTGCGTCCAAGTTAATTGGGTGACAGGCGTGATGGCATCACAGGGCGCGGCAGAAAAGGAACTGATTAATGCTTGTAAAAAATCAGGTGGGGTGAGCGGTGCATCACCTTGCATATTCAAAATAAAGTCCGGCTTATCTTGCATTTGACGGACTACGTCTGCTACACGATCCGTGCCCGTGGGCAAATCAGCTGAAGTCAGGCAGGCGTTGACACCTATTTCATCGCAGTGCTTGAGGATGCGATTATCTTCCGTGGCGACAAGGATGCTGACATCTGTTAAACCTTGCGCGGCCTTTTGTGATAAACGCACCACGCGTTGTAGGAGAGTTTGGCCTTGAATCTTCAACAAAGGTTTGCCGGGTAAACGTGATGAAGCGTAGCGAGCGGGGATGATGATGGCTGTTTTCATGGATGTTTTTCCTGTTATTCAGATCGTCAAGTACGAGGAGTATACCTCTCGTATTTAACGATGTATAATTTGTTAGCAATTCTAATTGTAAACAGCTCCTAACGTTTTGTCATATACCTCTCTTACCTGAAGATGCGAACTCTCGCTGCGTTCTGAGGGCGATCTTGTGACGATCGTGATCTTCAGGTAAGAGAGGTATAGAAACAAAAAAATGAGGGAAGAGAGGTTGGCATGACAAAAAAAATATTTTGGCAAGATCCGTATCTCAGCACACTAGACACGCGCGTTCAAACGGTGAGAGGCGATCAAATTACGCTTGAGGAGACGATTTTTTATGCTTTTTCAGGGGGGCAGGAAAGTGATCGTGGGACCATTGCAGGTTACCCTGTTATAGAGGCGAAAAAAGAAGGAAAAGAAATAATCTATACGTTGCCACAAGAGCATGCTTTAAAGGTGGGTGATCCGGTAAAAATAATCATTGATTGGGCGCGACGTTATAAACTTATGCGGCTTCATTTTGCGGCTGAAATTGTTTTAGAGTTGGTTTGCCAAAAATTTCCTGATGTCATAAAGGTGGGCGCGCATATTTCAGAAGATAAATCACGGATTGATTTTGAATGGAATCAAAATATTTCGTCTTTTATTCCTGAGTTACAGAAAGCGGCGCAGACTATTGTGGATTCCAATCAAGAGATTATCAGTGCCTTCAGTGATGAAAGTCAGGAAAGGCGATATTGGAAAATTGATGAATTTTCTCAAGTTCCGTGTGGGGGAACGCATATTAAACGCACGACTGAAATGGGGACGCTTCAGCTCAAAAGAGTCAATCCAGGAAAAGGTCGTGAACGAATAGAAATTTATGTTTCTTAGCTGGGGAAACGCTTATTTTCTTGAATGGCAATGTTTAAATTTTTTTTGACTGCCACAGGGGCAGGTGGCATTAGGCGCGATCTTGATGTGTTTAGAGTGGGGTTTTAGGGTGCCCTCAACATAAAACCAGCAGCCTTGTATGTATTGAAATTGACTGAGTTCATGGATATTTTTTAGCATATTTTTTTCTAAATAGTTCGCAATAAATTCCACATAGCCATTTTTTTCACCTGAATTTACCGCTTGGGCATGAAGGATGGTTAGTCCTACCCATGTCACTGACTTTGCCCATGAGATCGCTTCCTGTTCGTTAAAATTTAGCATGGGGAGGCCTTTCATGGTCTTTTTAATGTAATGGGTATTGGCCATGGCATAAGCCGTGTAACGTGATCGCATCAGTGCTTCAGGTGTTTGAGGGCATGCCTTTCCACCGAGGTACAATCCGCAACAGGCCAAGTAATGTTTATTTGAACCACAGGGGCATGGATTCATGCTTGTTTCTCACGTGGAATAGATAAATAAAATTTTCTTTCAGAAGGCGTAAATTTTTCAATGGCATACCGCAGGGTGGTTCTTGGCATGCGATGAATGTTTTTTTTGATAAAATGGACGAGCTGCTTTTTATCACGCTTTCCAAGCTCTCTTAGCATCCAGCCAACCGCCTTATGAATTAAATCGTGTGAATCAGATAAGAGTGTGTCTGCTAGTTGAAGTGTCCATTCCAGTTTATGATGCCGAATAAAATACCAAGTTGAAACAATAGCAATACGGCGTTCCCATAGAATGGGGGAACGTACCAAGGTGAGCAAGATGGATTTATCTACATTGAGGAGATGTGCCCCCATGATCCAATGTGCTGACGCATCGACAAGATTCCAATTGTTAATATAGGGCAAATTAACTAAATAAAATTGGTAAACCCCCTGTTTTATTTGGGCAGTTCCTTTTTGATAATGATGAATCAAAATGAATAAGGCAAGTAATCGTTCTTCATTGATGGGGGATTCAATTAATTCTTGTATTAAAGTTAGGGGTAAATCTCTGTATCGTTTCGAAATTTTTCGTAATTGAGGTACGCTTACGCCAATAAATTGATCGTGTTCTGCATAATCGCCCGGACCTGTTTTATAATAATTTATTTTAATTTCTTTGGGGGATTTTTTTGTTTTGTGAAGGTGCTTTCTGAGTTGGGTGAGATCGAGAACTTCATCAGAGAGGGATGTCATGAGGGTATCTTCCTGTTAAAAAATGATTTTTTTTAAAAATTTAATGAATGCGTTACTTGATTTTTTTATACACATTGATCCCCGGGTTACTTTTGAGATGCTGACCTCAATGTTGTTCGCGATTGAACGTTGGCTTTGTTCTTCAGACAAAAGTGCCTGGATGATGGCTAATCGTTTTCCAATGTCAATGCGTTCTTCGGGTGTGAGAAAAAAATTTAGGAATTCAGGAAATTTTTTTTCTATTGTTGCTTTTTCGCATAATTTTAAAAAATTTCGCCAAGACTGTTCTGCAGAGTGATTTTTCATTTTAGATTCCTGATGGTTAGTAATATACCTCTCTTACCTGAAGATGCGAACCCTCGCTGCGTTCTGAGGGCGATCTTGAGACGATCGTGATCTTGAAAAAACCCTTACAGGTAACAAACATGCTCGGGTTT